>DASVSE010000138.1:0-5129 GCA_036388235.1 Rubricoccaceae bacterium
GCCCAAATCGCCGACATGATCAAGGACGCCCGCATCAGCACCCTCACGACGGTCGACGCCGACGGGACGCTCTGGGCGCGCCCGATGGCGATCCAGACCGACGACTTTGCCGGCACGCTCCACTACTTCACGCACGTCGACACCGAAAAGGTGGCGCACGTCGAGAAGAACCCGAATGTGGCCGTCGCCTTTTCAGACCCGAAGACGCAGAACTACGTCACCCTCGCCGGGACGGCATCGGTCCTCAACGACCGCGCAAAGATCGCCGAGCTGTGGTCCGAGCCGATGCGGACGTGGTTTCCCGAAGGCAAGGACGACGCCGACCTTCGGCTGCTCCGCGTCGACGTGCAGCGGGCCGAGTACTGGGACTCGCCGTCGAGCGTCGTCGTGCACGCGTATGGCTACGTCAAGGCCGTCCTGACCGGCTCGCCGCCGAACCCTGGCGACCACGGGACCGTCGAGTTGTAGGCCACGTGACGAGGCGCCTGGTCCGGAGCTGGGGGCGGGCGCCTCGGCCTATCGATGGGTCGGAACATTTAGGGGACGTCGCCCCGTCCGGGGATCTCGGTCCGGCACCTGTCGTTTGGATCGAAACCAACTGCAATAACGGAAAATTGATGCGCTCCACCATCCCCATCCACCTGGACGACGCTCCCCACGGCGACGACCCCGAGCAGTCCATCCCGCTTCTGACGCACGACGAGGAGCAGGCGATGACCGCGGCGGCGCTTCCCGAGACCTTGCCGGTCCTGGCGCTCCGCAACACAGTTCTCTTCCCCGGCGTCGTGCTACCTATCACGGTCGGCCGCGACGCGTCGCTGAAGCTTGTCAAGGACGCGTATGCCGGAGACCGGCTCGTCGCGGTCGTCGCGCAGAAGCGCTCGGACGTCGAGACGCCCGAGCCGGGTGACCTCTACGATTTCGGAACGGCGGCGACGATCCTCAAGCTGATCAAGATGCCCGACGGCTCGGTCAGCATCGTCATTCAGGGCAAGCGCCGGATCGAGGTCGCCGAGTACACCCAGACCGACCCCTACCTCCGCGCTCGCGTCACCGCCGTTGACGAGGAGGCGGCCGAGTCCGGGGACGCCGCCGAGCTCTCGGCGCGCGTGCGCCAGATCAAAGAGCTGGCGGTCCAGATCGTCAACCTCTCGCCAAACCTGCCCTCTGAGGCGGCCTACGCGATCCAGAACATCGAGAGCCCGCGCTTTCTCGTTCACTTTATCACGTCCAACCTCCAGATCGAGGTTCAGAAAAAGCAGGAGTTGCTCGAGACGCGTCCGCTTCTCGACCGCGCCCAGCTCGTCCTGAGCCACCTGGAGCAGGAGATTCGCGTGCTGGAGATCTCCGAGGAGATCCGCTCCAAGGTCAAGACGGACGTGGACCAGCAGCAGCGCGAGTTCTTTCTCCGCCAGCAGCTCAAGACGATCCAGGACGAACTGGGCGAGACGGAGGGATCGTCGGCGGACACGAACGAGTTGCGGACCAAGCTCGCCGACAAGCGCGACACATTGCCTGCGACGGTCGTCGAGACGGTCGAGAAAGAGTTGACAAAGCTCGCCCGGACGAACCCCGCGAGCCCGGAGTACAGCGTCGTCCGCAACTACGCCGAGACGATCCTCGACCTCCCCTGGGACCACGTCTCAGAGGACTCAATCGACATCGCGCGTGCGGCCGCTGTCCTCGACGAGGACCACTACGGGCTGGGAGACGTGAAGCGGCGCATTCTGGAGTACCTCGCGGTCCTGAAGCTCAAGGGCGACCTCAAGGCGCCTATTCTCTGCTTTTACGGGCCTCCTGGCGTCGGCAAGACGAGCCTGGGCAAGAGCATCGCCCGCGCTGTCGGGCGCGAGTTCCAGCGCATCTCGCTCGGCGGGGTCCGCGACGAGGCCGAGATCCGCGGCCACCGCCGGACCTACATCGGGGCGCTCCCGGGACGCGTCATTCAGGGCCTGAAGCGCGCCGGCACGAGCAACCCGGTCTTCATGCTCGACGAGATCGACAAGCTCGGGTCCGACTTCCGCGGCGACCCCGGCTCGGCCCTCCTCGAAGTCCTCGACCCTGAGCAGAACGACACGTTCAACGACCACTACCTTGAACTGGACTATGACCTGTCGCGGGTGATGTTCATCGCGACGGCCAACTCGCTCGACACGATCCCCGGCCCGCTCCGCGACCGCATGGAGATCATCGAGATCAACGGCTACACGGCGGCCGAGAAGCTGGCGATCGCCCGGACGTACCTCGTCCCGCGGCAGACCGAGCGCAACGGCCTCAGCGACGCGCAGTTCTCGATCACGGACGAGGCGCTGACGCTGCTCGTTGAGGGGTACACGCGCGAGAGCGGCGTTCGGCAGCTGGAACGGACGATTGGCTCGGTCGTCCGCAACATCGCCAAGACGGTGGCCCTCGGAGAGGCCGAGCGCGGCGAGGTCACGGCCGACACGGTCGACGATGCCCTCGGGGCACGCAAGTTCTACAACGACGTCGCCGAGCGGACCGAGGTCCCGGGCGTCGCGACAGGGCTGGCGT
This sequence comes from Rubricoccaceae bacterium, assembly GCA_036388235.1. GTDB lineage: Bacteria > Bacteroidota > Rhodothermia > Rhodothermales > Rubricoccaceae > DASVSE01. Next base: position 2,533 of record DASVSE010000138.1, read on the forward strand.
GGACGCCCGTCGGCGGCGACATCCTCTTTATCGAGGCCTCGCTGAGCCGCGGCTCGGGCCGCATGACGATCACGGGCAAGCTCGGCGACGTGATGCGCGAGTCGGCGCAGGCGGCGCACTCGTGGGTCCGCTCGCACGCCGACCAGTTGGGCATCCCGCTCCATGCGTTCACGCACTTCGACCTGCACGTGCACGTCCCGGCCGGCGCGATTCCTAAGGACGGTCCGAGTGCAGGCGTGGCCATGACGGCAGCGCTCGCCAGCATCTACACGCGTCGCCGCGTGCGCCACGACGTGGCGATGACGGGCGAGATCACGCTCCGCGGGCTCGTGCTGCCCGTCGGCGGCATTAAGGAGAAGGTGCTCGCCGCGCGCCGCGCCGGCATCACGTGCGTCGTCCTGCCGGACCGCAACCGGGCTGACGTGGACGAGATCAAGGACGAAACGCTGGAAGGGCTCGACGTGCAGTACGTCAAGCGCATCGACGAGGCCCTCGGCCTGCTTCTTGACCCTGAGCCGACGGGCGATCCCGTCGCGCACTTCCACGTGCCGGACCTCGACAAGACGCCCGCGCAACCGGCCGACCCGCCCGTCGTGGTGGTCTCGGACGCCGAGACGCCAGAGCCAGTCATGCAGTAGGAGACGAGACGGCGCCGGGCCCGATGCGGCCCGGCGCCGTCCGCCACTACCGACCGAGCAGGCGCAGCACGAGCGGCGTCACGTCGAGTTGGGTCGGGGCGACGCCGACCGCCGCTGTCACAGCCTGCTGGAGTTGCTCGCCCGTCCGGTTCTGGCGGGCGAGGAGAAGCGGGATGTACGCGTCGCTCTCGCTTGCCGAGCCGTGGCCCGACGAGCGCGGCGTGCCGAAGTAGAACCGCTCTTCGAGCGGCCGCTGGTCGCCGGCCTTGGCGAGCAGGATGATGTCGCCGGCGTGGTGGCCGAACGGGCCATCCGTGAGCCAGTGCAGGCGCTCCTCGAGCCGGACGAGGTCTGGACGAGGATTGGACGCGAGGTATTCGGGGACGGGGACGAGCCGGTCTCCGTCGAGGACGCGGAACGGCGGGTCGGTCCGGCCCGATGGGTCCGACGCGCGGACGAAGACGAGGTCGAGCGCACCGCCGAGCCCGAAGCGCGTGGAGTCGCCCGAGGCGGAGGCGTCGCGGAACGCGCGGGCAACCGGCAGTACGTCTTCCTCAAGCCGCGGCGGGCGCGACCAGTCGCAGACCTGCGCCGTGTCGGGGCATGTCGAGCGGTCGGCGAGGTAGAGCATCGCCGTGGCCTCGTCGTAGGTCATGACCACGTTGAAGTCCGACGAGTCCTCGGCAATCGTGAAGTCGCGCGTGCGGAGGCCGAGCGAATCGAGAAGCGCCGGCGGCTCATCGGCGTCGCTGTCGCCGCCGAGACTGTGGCGGTCGTCGGCCAGGGAGGCCGTGTGGCCGTGGTCGGCCACGACGACGACCGTCGTGTGGTCCATCAGGCCCTGCTCGCGGTAGCGGCCGAGGATGTCCTCGACGCGTGGGCCCAGGACCTCGCGGATGTAGGCCCGCTGCGCCTCGCCGCCTTCGGCGTGCGCGACGAGGTCGACGCCCGGGAAATACGCCACCTGCAGGTCCGGCAGCCCGTAGCGGTCCGCCCCGCGGTCGACGCCCTCGCGCGTGTCGTCGTCGAGCACCTTGTAGACGCTCGGCACGCCCCCGACGACGGCGTTGACGGCGGCCTCTGCGAGGTCGGTCACGTCGTTGAGGTCGGGCGGCATCAGCCGGTCCGCCCCGCGCGAGACGAAGCCCATCGAGACGAACGCGCGGACATCGGCGAGTTCGAAGAGCGTCGGCGTCTGAATAAGCTGACCGAGGATGTCGTCGGAGTAGATCTTGAGCGTCTGCTCGACTGTGCCCACCGAGAGCGGGACGGGCGCGAAGACGCGCAGCGAGTCTCGGGAAAACCACTCGTTGCCGGCGATGCCCGTCTCGGCCGGGGGGCGGCCGGTGTAGACGGCCGCCCAGCCCGCCGTCGTCTCAGCCGGGTAGACCGATGCGACGCGCGGCGCGGCGTAGCCGTGCGCCCAGAGGTTGTCGCCGACGGTCGGACCAAGGAGCGCGCTCAGTGCGGGCAGAGAGCCGTCTCGAAGCGCCTCGCGCAGGATGGGGTCGCCGATGCCGTCGAAGGCGAGAATGAGCACGCGCTCGGTCCCGCGCACGGGCCGCATGGGCTCACGGAGTTCGCGCTCGCCGCCGGCGGCGAGCATCTCGGAGGCTTCGTCGATCGTGCCGGCGAGGCCGCTGCAGCCGGAAAGGAACAGGGGCACCGCGAAAACGGCGAGGGACGTGAGGCGCATGGAGTGGGGGGACGGCGTGGACTCTATCAGCCGCCGCCTACGCGGCGTGCGTCATCCGGCTTCCGTTCGGTTCTCGCGAAGCCGTGACCGGCTCTGGTCGGAACGGCCTATCGCCATTGCGCGCAGGTGTTGCCCCTTCCGTGGCGGTAGCCGGCCCGTAGCTTGACCGCTTTCTCCGCCGCCACATGTCGCTCTTCGATGTCTCCACCGCCGACCGACGCACGCGCGTCGGCGTGCTCACGAACGGCTCGCTCGGCGCCGGC
>DASVSE010000139.1:0-10928 GCA_036388235.1 Rubricoccaceae bacterium
GGACCGGAAGAGGAAGTTGTGCTTCAGCGCCTCCATGTTCTCCGAGAAGCGGAACGCGCCGAGCGACGCCCACCCGGCCGCGTTCTGGAACCGGTCTGTGATGCCGCGCGCGTCCGCCGCGACCGTCTGGAACTGGGCGGCGGACTGCTGGAGCTGCGTCGCCGTCGCGAGGAACGTCGTGTAGACCTCGTCCTCGTTGAGAAACCGCGCGACCGTCCCGTCGCCCGAGTTGACCTTCTGGAGGATCGAGTTGATGCCGTTCGAGGCCTGGTCCGCGACGGCGAGCAGGCCGTCGGCCCTCGCCGAGAGGTTGCGGAGCGTGAGCTGCAGCTCCTGCGTCGTCGCAACGGACTCGTCGTAGAGGCGCTCGTCGTAGAGGAAGCGTCCGAGCGAGCCCTCGCCCGTGCGGACGTCCGTCATGATGCCGGCGAGCTGGACAGTGACCGAGTCGAAGCGCGAGACAGACGTAAAGAGGCGGTCCGAGACCTGACTGAGGTCGAACGGGTCGACGCCCGTGATCTGGCCGTCTTCGGCAATCTGCGGCGTGTCCCGCGTCCCGTCCGTCAGGGCGACGATGACGTTCCCGACGAGGCCGTCGGTCTGGATGAGCGCGCGGCTGTCCTCGCGGATGAGGTTGCGCGCGCGCTCCTCGACCTGCATCCGGACCATGATCGGCTCGCCCGGCGCATCGGGCAGCGCGACTTCCTCGACGCGCCCGACGGCGATGCCGTTGTAGAACACGGATGCCCCCTCCTTGAGACCCGCGACGCGCTCGAACGATGCACGGAGCTTGAACGTCCGCGCGAGCAGGTTGCCCTGGCTCGCGATGACGAACATGAAGCCCGCAGCGGCGATGAGGCCGAGTAGGACGACGAGGCCGAGACGGGCTTGACGGGACATGTGCAGACGTAGGATTCAGGTGCAAAGTACGGGGTCCGCCCGCGGGGGCCGCCCGGGCGCCTCTCAGGCACCGCTGTAGGCACCGGTGCCCTTGAAAAACTCCTGCAGCTCGGGCAGCTCAGACCCGCGCACCTCGTCGAGGGTGCCCTGGGCCGCGATCTGGCCGTCGAGCAGGAAGAACGCACGGTCCGTGATGATCTCGGCCGCAAGCATGTCGTGCGTAATCGTGACCGACGAGATGCCGCGCTCGTCGCGGAGCTTGACGATGAGGTCCGAGACGACGCGGACCGAGACGGGGTCCAGACCCGTCGTCGGCTCGTCGTAGAGGATGATGTCCGGCCGCAGGATGAGCGTCCGCGCCAGCCCGATGCGCTTGCGCTGCCCGCCAGAAAGCTCGGCCGGGTACTGGTCGCGCTTGTCGGGCAGGTTGACGTCTTCGAGCGACTCCATCACCAGGTCGTCCTTCTCGCTCGTTGACAGCGTCGTGTGGCGGTCCAGGAAGAAGCGCATGTTCTCGTAGACCGTCATCGAGTCGAAGAGCGCGCCGCCCTGGAAGAGGTAGCCCAGGCGGAGGCGCTTGCGGTCGAGCTGGTCGGCGTCCATGAGGTCCACGCGGTCGCCGAGGACCCAGACCTCGCCTCGGTCGGGCGCGAGCAGGCCGACGATGTGCTTGGTGAGCACGCTCTTGCCCGTCCCGGAGCCGCCGAGCACGACCGCGCTCGTGCCCTTCTCGACCTTCATGGAGACGCCGCGCAGAATGTGCTTCGGCCCGAACGACTTGTAGACGCCGCGCAGCTCGACCACGACGTTCTCGGGCGGCGGCGTGGACGTGCCCGTGAGCGGGGCCTCGGCGGTAGAGTCGGGAGATGCCATGCGGGAGACTAGCCGGCGGCGATGTCGCCGAAGATCAGGATCGACGCGCGCACGATGAGCACGTCAGCGACGAGGATGAGCAGGCTGGACACGACGACGGCCTGCATCGCGGCCTGCCCGACCTCGCGCGTGCCGCCGCGGACGTTGTAGCCGAGGTAGCAGCTCACGATGCCGACGATGAAGCCGAAGATGGACGTCTTCATCGTGTCCACGATCACGTCCACAAAGCGCATCGTGTCGAAGGCGGTGTCGAGAAAGACGCGGTAGTCCATGCCGTCCGAGAGGACCGCTTCGAGGAAGCCGCCGAGCATCGCGAGCGTGTCCGTGAGCATCGTCATCACGGGAAACATGATCACGCACGCCAGCACACGCGTCACGACGAGGTAGTTAAACGGCTTGAGCGCGGCGACGTCGAGCGCGTCGATCTGCTCGGTCACGCGCATCGAGCCCAGCTCGGCGCCCATGCCCGCGCCGAGGCGTCCAGCGAGGACGAGGCTCGTCAGGACCGGCCCGATCTCCTTGAACACGGACAGCGCGAGCATCGACGGCAGAAAGCTCTCGGCCCCGAAGCGCGCGAGCGTCCCGCGCGACTGCATCGCGAGCACGATGCCGATCGAGAAGCCGACGACGCCCGTCAGCATGAGGCTGCGCGAGCCGACCTCGTCCATCTGGTTGAGCAGCTCCTTGAACTCGAACGGCCGCCGCCAGACGCGCGAGAAGAACTGCCCGACGAACCCGAAGAGGCCGCCGGCCTGCTCGAGGAATCCGCCCGACGGCGCGTCGTCGGGCGCAGCGAGATCGGCCGCCTTCTGCTCGGCCTCCTTCTCCTGGAGGATCTTCTCGTTCTGGCGCGCGCGCCGCGCCGTTCGGAGGCGCGTCGTGAGCGAGTCGGCCGGCTCCTCGATGGACTGCAGGTTGGGCGGGAGCGTCGGGGTCGGCATGGGGGTGGCGTTAGAACGAGCGCTCGATCACAACGCCGCCGCCGACGCCGCGCTGGCCGCTGTACTCACCCTGGGCCTGGAGCCAGCGCAGGATCTCGTAGTCGAGCGTGAACTGGACGGGCAGGTCGGACTCGCGTCGGCCGCTGCTGCCGGACGAGGGGACGAAGCCGGCCGTGAGGAAGAGCCGATCGGTGATGTACTTGCCGACCTTGATGACGATCGAGCCGTTCTCGTAGCTCACCTGCGTGAGGTCCAGCCCGAGCGACTCGTTGGCCTGCTGCTCGAAGGCACTCGACACGCTGCCGAGGAGCAGCCCCGTCCCGGCCCCGACCGCCGCGCCCGTCCCGGCGTTGCTCGCCAGCTGGCCCGTCGCAATGAGCGAGATGATGTCGGACGGTTCCAGGACGGGCGACGACGAGAGGCGAATCTCGGGGTTGCGGTCCAGCCGGCCCGTGACGTCGAGCAGGACTTCGACCGCAGACTGCCCGGCGAGCGACTGCGACTGGGAGAGCTGGATGTCCAGCGACGCCCCGATGTCGACGCGCGCGGCCAGAGCCGGCCCGTTGAAGACGAGCGTTCCGCGGTCGAGTTCGAAGCGACGGTTGAACGTCCGAATGTTTCCGTTGACAAGTTCGATCTCGCCGTAGAGGTCGCCGCCGTCGGCGAAGGGCCGCTTGGTGGCCTGGACCTCGCCCGTGAACTCGATGTCGTAGCCGATGCCCGCGCCCGCGCCGGAGCGGATCCAGACGTTGCGCCCGATATCGACTTGGAGGTCGTAGTCGAGGGCCTGCGTGAAGCGGCTCACGCTCGTGTCGCGCGCGGCGATCTCGCGCCCGAAGCGCCGCTCCAGCGTCTCGATCTCGGCGGCCGTCAGCTCGACCTGCTCGATGTCCGGCGAGGCGAGCTCGTTGGTGACGTAGATGTCGCCGCGGGCGAGTTGGACCGAGCCGCGCAGGACGGGCGCCGACAGCGACCCGGTGAGGCGCAGCGGCTCCGCGCCCGCGTCGAGGACGAGCCGGCGGTACGTCCGGGTGTCGATGACCATGAATCCGCGCGGCGCGATGGTCAGGTCGAGCGCGGCGATGGCGAAGCTTTCCAGCTCGACGCTGCCGGTCACGTCGATGCCGCCGGCGTCCTCGGCCCCCGCCGGCTCGCCGACGAGCACCCGCTGGAGCTCGATCCGGTTGTTGGTGAACGCCACGTCGGCCGTGATCGGCTCGTACACCATGCCCGTCGCGACGACGCCGAGGCGGCCCTCGGTGAGGCGCGCGGTCCCGGCAAGCTCGGGCTGGCCAAACGTCCCCGACCCGGTCACGTTGAGGTCGAGGGCGCCGCCGAGGTCCGAGTAGGTCCGCGAGTTGAGGAACGGCCGGGCCCATTCGATCGGGAAGGCCGCGGCCTGAGCACTGACGTTGATGGCGCCGTTGGGGTCGAACTCGCCGGCGTCGAAGCCGCCGGCGAGCGAGATGCGTCGCGGGAGATCCGCCGTGGCGACAAGCGTCTGACCCGTCGATGCGGTAATGGTCGCGCCGACGCCGAGGCGGCCGTCGGCGTAGGACACGGTCGCGTCGAGGGCGCCGACGGAGCCCTGAGACGAGCGGAGATCGGCGGCCGTGATGCGGCCGTCGAGGATCGGGCTCTCGGCCGTTCCTGTCAGGCGAATGTCGGCGGCGAGGTCACCGCCGAGCCCGCCGAGGCCTGCGAGGTCCGAGAGCGTCGCCAGGTCCACGCCCTGAGCGGAGACGCGGAAGTCCTGCTCGCCCCCGAAGCGGATGTCCCCGTCGACGACGAACTGCTGGGCGGCTGCGCTCGGAGCGTCGCTGCGGACGACGAGGCTATCGACCGAAATCCCCTCGTCCACGACGACCGTCGTGGGCTGAACGAGGCTCCACGTCACCGAGTCGATGCCGGCGACCGCACGGTCGAGGCGGAGCGTGAGCGGCAGCCCGGGCGCGTCGCCGATGGCCGGGCGTGGCAGCTGGACAAAGGCGGCGAGCGTGAGGTCGCGACGCTCGTCCACGGTGAAGTCGGCCTCGATGGCGAGTGAGGGCCGAGCCGCTCGGCCGGCAGGGGCCGCAGGCAGGACCGCCGCAGGTAAGTCCGCTGCAGGCACGCCCGCCTCAGGCACACCGAGGGGCGTGCCAAACGCGACCGAGTCGGAGGCCGCGACGAACGTTGCGAGGTCGGCCAAAGTCGCCGTGGCCCGGCCGCGCAGCACGCGCCGCTCCCCGAATGTTAGGCTGTCGAAGGCGGCCGTTGCGGAGCCTTGTACGGCCCCCTCGACCAGGGCGTCGAGGCCGCGTGCCGAGAGCGCCGCGCGGTCAACGGTCGCGGCGAGCGTCGCTGTCGCGCGCTGCACGCCGACGGTTCCGGAGACGAGGCCATCGGCCCCGAGCGTGCCCGCGACGGCGAGCGGCTGGCCGGGCACGCCAGTCGCGGAAAGGTCGAAGGCGCCGCGACGGAGGGCGAGGTTCTGGCGCGTCGAGTCGCGGAAGGCGTCTAGACTGCGGATCTCGCCAGCAAGCCGGAAGGCGGATGCGGCGTCAACGTCGAACAGGGCGACGGTCCCGGCGCCGTCGGCCGTCGCGACGTCGGTCCGGACGCTCAGCGTGTCGACGGTCAGGACGCCGCGCGCGAGGGCGAAGCGGGCGTCGAGCGTGTCCACGCGTGCAGCGGCGATGGCGGACGTCCGCGTGCGGATGTCGCCCGAGAGCGTCAGCGTCCGCGGGTCCGTGCCGCGCCCCTCGACGTCGATGTCGAGCGTGAGGCTCGTGCGCGGGGCGTTGGCGCCGGCACGGCCGAGGGCCGCGAGGTCGAGGGCGGTCGTGGTGCCGCGGAGCGCGTAGGAGGGCGTCTCGTCGAACGGGCGCGCGTCGAAGTCGGCGCGGAAGCGGCCGCCCGTGCCGTCGGCGAGCAGGACCACGGCCGAGTCGGCCGGGAGGCCCTCGGCCTCGCCGAGGACGGCGTCGACCGTCCCCGCGGCACGGCCGCCGGCGAGCATCACGTCGGCGAGGGCCGAGCGGATGCGGGCGCCGTTGATCGTCGACGGCTGGAGCGTGACGACGAGGTCAGCCGCGGCTGTCGGCAGGTTGGCGTAGCCCGAGACGCGGCCGGTCGCGCAGCCGGTGAGGTCGGTCTGAAGCTCGGCGTTGCCCGTCAGGCGTCCGGCGTCGAGGTTGCGGAAGCACGTGCCGTCGGCGAGCGTGATGGCCGGCGAGGCATCGAACGGCCGCGTGGAAATGTTGAGCGCGAGGCTGCCGTCGGGCGTGTCTACGGTCCCGGCGACGTTCACCAAGCCCGAGGTGGCGGTTACCCGAAGGTCCGTCGCGTCGACAAACCGGCCGGCATAGCTGGACGAGGTCAGGCGGATGCGGGCGTCGGCCGTGAGCGTCTGCGGGTCCAGGCCGCGCGTCGTGAGTTCGTACGCGCCCGACAGGTCCGACGTCTGCGCGGGGTTGCCCGTGATCCGGGCGAGGTCCACGCGGCGGAGCGTGCCGCGGGCCTCGACGGCGAACGGCTGCTCGAACGGCCGCGTCGTGCCGACGGCCGTGAGCGCGCCCGCGGCGCCGAGGTCGGCTGCAGCATCGAACGCCAGGCGGCCGTTGCGGAGCTGCGCCTCGACGTCGGCCGACGCGATGGTGGTCGCGCCGAACGACGAGCCGCGAAGGCCGGCCGTGGCGTCGAGCGAGGCCGTCCGGATGTCTGTCCCGACGCCGTTGAGGGTGAACGTGCCCGTGAGGCTGGACGCCTGGGCGGGATTCCCCGTAAGCACGGCAAGGTTGAGGCGTTCGGCGCGGCCCTCTTCGACCGTGTAGCGCAGCGTCGGCTGGCGCGGGTCCACGGTCCCACCGGCGACGAGGCGCCCGCCGCCGTTGCCGATCGTGACATCGGCGTCGTAGCTCACGAAGCCGGCTTCGACCACGGCGTCGAGGTCGGCGCGGTCGAAGAGGTAGCGGCGGCCGGCGGCCGTGATGTCGGTCCGCCCGAGCGAGGCCGCGACGGTCCCGAAGAAGGTGTCCACGGACGTGCCGCGGCCTTCGACGGCGATGTCGCCGGCAAGGCGGCCGGTGACGCCGGCGCCGGGCGCGAGGAGCGCGAGGTTGACGTCGCGAGCGCGCCCGCGGACGGCGTAGGTCGGGATGCGCTCGAAGGGCCGCGCGTCGCCCTCGGCGACCAGGTCGAGCCCGGGGATGGCGCCGTCGAGGTCGAACGTGACGCGGCCCGACGAGAAGGCCCCGGCGAGCGTGAGACGATCGATGCGGCGGCCAGCGGCTGCGCTCTCGCGGAGCGCGATGCTGAAGGGCCCGTCGAGCGAGCGCAGGCTGGAGCCTTCGAGGCTCACGCGGAGGTCGCCCGTCAGGTCGGCGGCGAGGGCGGGGTTGCGCGTGAGCGCGGCCGGGTTGAGGTGGCGCAGCTGGCCCTCGGCGCGGTAGCGGACCGGCCCGTCGGTCGGGCGCGTGAGTTCGCCGTCGATCGAGACGGAGGCGTCGGGGCCGCCGGTCTCGGAGGCGAGCGAGCCGCGGAGCGCGACCGTGAGCGTCCCGCCGTCCGAGTCGGCCGTCAGGCGCAGGCGCGGGCTGCCGTAGAGCGCGACGCCGCCGAAGGCGCGCGCATCGGCGAGTGCAAACGGGGCGGCCTCGATGTCGGCGTCGAAGAGCGGAAGCGCGTCTCCGGCGCGCACGGCCTCGCCATAGCCGACGCGGCCCGAGCCGCGCACGCGCGACCCGAGCGAGCTCTGGGCCGTGAAGCGGCGGAGGACGACCTCGCTGCGCGAGAAGCGGCCCGCGGCGGCAACGTCCATCCGCGAGGTGCCGAGCGGCGCGACGGCAAGCAGCCGGACCCGGTCCAGACGGCCGTGGAGGCTGTCGGGCTGCGAGACGATGTCGCGAATGTCGGCCTGGACCCGGTCGAGGACGAGCGTCGAGTCGCGGCGCGGGTTGTACCAGTGCACCTCGGCGCGGCCGTCGCGGACCTCGGCGCGCTCGATGAGGACTGTGAAGCCACCGCCCTGCCGGTCAGGGTCGGCCGGGCGGAGCAGGCCGGCGACGTTGAACGTGCCGTCCTCGCGCTGCCGCACGAACACGCGCGGTCCGATCACGGTGAGGTCGCTCGCCGAGAACGTGCGCCGGACGAGCGTGCGCAACGAGTAGTCGACCAGGAGGGTGTCGACGGCGAGCACGACCTCGCCGCCGCGCTCGACCTCGAAGCCGATCATGCGAGCGCCCGTCAGGAAGTTGCCGTCCACGCGCTCAACGCGGATCGAGGCGTCTTCGGCGAACAGGTTGGCGATCTGCGTGACCGCGATGAGGCGGGCCCGCTCGCGGCCACTCTCGGTCCCGAGGTAGATCAGGAGCGATCCGGCGACGACCATGAGCAGAATCACGAGCACCGTCAGCGTCAGCCCGACGCGGCGGGCGGTGATGCGGCGCTTGAGACGCGCGTGCGGCGTCTCCTCGGGCCCCGGCGGCGGGGCGCCCTGCGGCTCGTCCGGCGGCCCAGGCGCGCCAGCACCGGCCGCACCCGAGGCGGGGCGGTCGTCGGGCGAGAGCGGGGGCGTCGGGTCGGGCACGGGTGGGAAACGCGGGGGCGGGCAGGGTTCGGGCGCGAGACGCGCTAGAACGTTTGCCCAATGGAGAGGTGGAACTGGATGCGGTTCAGGATCGGACGCGCCGTGATGCCTTCTTCGTCGAAGGTCGTGTTGTTCTTACGTGCGTCGACGTAGCCGCCGAGGCACGACGAGGTTGGGTTGCCCTGCGCATCGTCCTCGCCAGGCACGACACCTTCGTTGCCGCAGTAGACGTTGGCGGCGTTGCGGAGGTCGAGGTACGACGGGTTCAGCTTGACACCGACGGCGAACGAGACGAATCCGACGGGCGTGAGGTACTGGAGGCCTGCGCCGGCGCCCATGCGCACGCCGCCCTCGCGGTCGAGAATGTCGGCGAGTTGGGCGTCGGCGACGTTTCCCGTCGTGCGGAGCAGCAGCGTCGACGGGGCCGTGCTCGGGCGTGCGACGCGGCCGGCGTCGAGGAAGACGCTGGAGCCCCACCGCGGCCCGAGCGGGAGCGGGAGGTTGAGCTGGACCGAGGCGGAGAGCTTGCCTCGCCCGCCGATGCCTGTGTAGTTCACGTCGCCGTTGCCCCGCAGCGTGGACTGGCCCGTCTCGGCGAAGCCCGTTGTGTCCGGCGTCACGACGATCGCTTTGGGCCCGAGCAGGTTGGTCGCCCAGCCGCGCACGTCCGTCGTCCCGCCCGAGTAGAAGAGGCGGTCCCGCAGCAGGACGTAGTCGCGCCCCGTGTCGATGTTGGTCGCCCCGCTGGCCATGAGGGCGCCCGCGTTGAGCCGCAGCGAAACGCCGACGCGCTCGGTGACAGGCAGCAGCGCCGAGACGGCGAGCGAGCCACGGCCGTAGCTCAGGTCACCGAAGGCGCCCGAGAGGGACGGCCGCACGACGGCGCCGGCACGCGGCTGGAGCGTGTTGTCGAGCTGGCCCCACGTCACGTCGAAGCTCGGCACGATGGTCGTCGCCTGGAGCGAATCGGTCGGGAGCAGGCCAAGCGGGTCTAGCAGGCGCAGGCCCTGGCCGCGCGAGAGGTCCACGTAGCGCCCGGCAACGCTCGCCGCAGCCGTCCGGAGGCTGGAGCGCGAGTACAGGACCGTCCCGAGCAGCTCGCCCGTCGTGCTCGTCTCGAACTCGTCGTCGCGGATGCGGTACGACGGCTGGACGACTGCCGAGAGACGGCGGCCGAAGAAGTACGGCTGCCGCAGCGCCGTCGAGATGCTGATGTCGCGGATCGGGCCGCCCGAGACGGCGCGCCCGCCAATGCCCAGGATGCCCGTCCGCGCTTCGACGCCAGCCGTAAGCTGCTGAGCGCCGCCTAGGAGGTTGCGGTGTGTCACGCCCGCCCGGCCCGTGATGCCACCGTCGGAGAAGTAGCCCGCGAAGCCGGTCACGACGCGGCTCGGGCCGCGGCGCAGACGCACGCGGACGGCGACGGTCGAGTCGCGCGGCTGGTCCGGGACGTTCTCGACGAGCGCAAGCTGGAACAGGCCGAGGCCGAACAGTTCGCGCTGGCCCTCTCCGAGTTCGCGCGCGTCGTAGCGGTCGCCAGGCTTGAACGGCAGTTCGCGGAGGATCACGCGCTCGGGGATGCCGTCCTCGCCCTCCACCTCGATCGTCTCGTACCGCGCCCGCGGGCCGGCGGTGACCTTGATGCGCACGCTCGCGCTCAGCCCGGTCGAGTCGACAAATTGCTCCGCGCCGGCATCGGCGAAGGCATACCCGCGCTGGCGCAGCCACGCCAGCGTGGCGTTTTGGAGCGACAGCAGGCTGACTTCGGCCAAGCGCTCGCCGACGCGGACAGCGGGCCGCTCGGTAAAGCGTGCCCAGTCCTCGTGTAGCTCAGCGTCCAGCTGCTCCTCAACGGGCTGCCGGCCCTGCCCGACGAACGTCAGCTGCTCCAGCAGCCGCGGCGGTCCCTCGTTGATCACGAAGGTGACGCTGGCCAGGTTGGACGACGAGTCCAGCCGCGCCTCGTAATCGACCGCGGCCAGCGGGAAGCCGCTGCGGGCGTAGTACCGCTCCAGGCGAACGACGTCTTTCTGGACCTCGACGGGCCGGAACGGGTAGACGCCGGCCTCGCCAGGGATAAGATCAAAGCGGCGGCGAATGCGGTCCAGCAGCCCCGGCGGGACGGTCGCGAGCTGCAGCTGCAGGTCGGCGACGTCGAGCGTGCGGGTCTCGGTAAAGCGGAAGCCGACCGAACCGACTTCGGTCTGGTCGTTGACGAACCGGAGCGGGGCGTCCTGGGCGGCCGCTGGCCGCACGCCAGCGCCAAAGGCCATGCATAGCACGGCGACGGCAGCAAGGTGGGGGGCCAGAGAAGACGAGACAGTCACGCGAAACGACGCCGGGCGAGTGGAAGTCCGGAGACGGCAGAAGCCGCCTGGTCGGAATAGGCTCAAGCTACGGTGTGGGCGCATGTGCGGTACCGGGGCCCGGGGCGTCGGCTGGTCGGTCGGCTTCACTGGCGGCCTCAGCATCGGCTTCCGTCTCGGTGCCGCGCCGCCTCCGGTATGCCGCCGCACGGTGCTTGCGGACGGCCGCCGGGACCGTCCGCCGCTCGTGAAGCGACGTCACGACGGCGCCGGCGATGAGAATCAGGCCCGAGAAGTAGATCCAGAACACGAACGCGAGCACGAGCCCGAACACGCCAC
>DASVSE010000140.1:0-4198 GCA_036388235.1 Rubricoccaceae bacterium
GCTCGGCGATGGCTTCGAGCCCGAGATCGACTTCGGACGGCGTGCCCAGCAGGACGATTTTGCCGCGCAGCGTGCCGGCGAGGCGGTCAAGGTCGGCGTCGGACGTCGGGTCAATCACGACGACCTCGGCCGAGACGCGGCCGGCCGACGGGCTCCACGCCTTGGGCGCGCCCTGCACGACGAACGCCTGCTCGGCGGGGCGCGTGCCGCCGGACCCGCCCACGCGCGCCATCATCGCGAAGCGGTTGATCTGCCACCCGCGCCCGAACGTGCCCCACGGTTCGAGGTCGGCCGACAGGCCCCACGACTCAAAACGGCCGACGGCCCACCGCTGGGCGGCGTCGAGCTCGGGGCCAGCTGTCAGGCGCGCCCCGGCGATGTCGGTCATCCACAGCGCGTGCTCCATCACGCGGCCGCGGGCAATGGCCTCGGCACGGATAAACGACACCGCCGCCGTGTCGACCGGCTCAGGTGTCCGTGCGACCGGCTGGGCAAGGGCAGGCGCCGCAATGAGGGCGGCGGCGGTAATCACGAAGCGGCGCATAAAGACGGGGAACAGGGTGTGAGCGGCGGATCAAGCGGATGACGCTCTGCATCGGCGGATAGCCAGCAGAGCCCTCAGGGTCAATACGGCGGATTCAGCGCGTCCGGATCGGCGAGGGCGTTCACGGCCTCCCACTCCTCGAAGCGCCCGAGGTCATCGCGGATGGCTTTGAGGACGTAGGCGACGACGACGGCGTCATCGAGGAAGCCCGTACCGACGATAAAGTCCGGAATGATGTCGAACGGCGTCACGAAGTACAGCAGCGCCGTGGTCGCGAGGACGATGGACTTCCACGGCAGGCGGCGGTAGTCGCCGCGGGCGTAGGCCTTTATGAGGCGGATCAGGACGGGCAGGTCGGTCCGGAGCGAGCCGAGGCGGCTCTTCGGGGCGCGCATCCGGTTCTGCGCGCGCCGCGCAAGCGCTCGCAGGCGCGGGGACCGGTGGACGATTTCCTCGGCCTGGGTCTGAAACGACTGGAGGCCGCGGGGGGACGGGTCGGAACGGGACACGGAGGCGACGGCTAGGAGAAAGCGAACGTACGACGGCCACGCCGCAGCGGTCCCGCGGAGACGCGCCATCGCTCTGCTAGTTCAGCGGACGCGGTCGGCTCAGGCTGGAACCAGACGGAGCGTCCACCGAGGGCGTCCAGGCAGGAACGGGAGCGCGCGGCCGGTTACCCACGCGTCGTGGCCTGCGCCCCAGTATGGCGAGAGCGGGTGCCCGGCCTGTCCGCCCGGCATGTGCAGGATGCCCTGGGCCTCATGGCCCGGCGAGACGACCATCCGCTCGGACGCCCCGAAGTCCGGCCGCTGCACGCGCGGCATCCGGTCGTCGCCGGCGAGCGGGTCAGGCGGCATCCGGAGCCGGTCGCCGAAGAGGGGAATGGCGGCCGCGAGCGGGTGCGCGATGGCGGCCCGGTTATGCTCGCCCCACGTTGCGGGCTCCTCCATCGCCGAGTCGGCCGCGGCGATCAGAACTGCGCGCCACGATGCGGCATCGGCCGGGAGAAGGTGGGCTGGCCGTTCGGTGACGAGCTGCCACAGGGCCGCCTCGCGCAGGTCGTCGGCCTCGCCGAAGCGCGCGCGGGCCGGGGCGAGCAGTGCAGCCGTCAGGCCGTCGTCGAGCGTCTCGTGAAAGGCGCGGACGGGTCCGTAGCCGACCGACTCAATCGAGGCCCGCCCGCCCCACGCCGCGACGCGCGCGCGGAGCGCGGCCCGGTCTGGCCGTCCGCGGAGCGCCTCGCCGTCGAGCGTCTGGAGCAGCAGGTGCTGCCAGCGGGCGTAGTACGTTCCGCGGTCGTCGAGCTGGACCGCGAGCAAATCGGTTTCGGTGATTGGAGCCGTCAGCCGGCGCAGGTCGTCACGGATGATGCCCGCGCGGGCGCCGTTGTCGTACGGCCCCAGGCCGACCAGGGCGAGCGCCTCGCCTGAGGCCACGCGGTTGTTGGCGGTCCACAGTTGCCCGTCTTCGGGATCGACGACGCGCGGCGTCGCGGCCGGATCGCGAAAGCCGTCCCAGAGGGCGTCCGGACTGGTCGAGAGCACGGGCATCTGCCCGTCGCGTCCCGTACGGTTGGGAAGACGCCCGCCGATCGTCCAGCCGATGCGCCCCGCCCGGTCACCGGCGACGAGGTTCTGGGCCGGAATGCCGGCCTGGTTGGCCACGTCGAGCGCGGCATCGAGCGTCGTCGCAGTCTCCATCGAGAGC
Organism: Rubricoccaceae bacterium; assembly: GCA_036388235.1. GTDB lineage: Bacteria > Bacteroidota > Rhodothermia > Rhodothermales > Rubricoccaceae > DASVSE01. Next base: position 2,252 of record DASVSE010000140.1, read on the forward strand.
AGGCCGAGATCCACGGCCTCGGGGCGGTACGCGGCCCACTGGAGCGCGTACTCGCGGCCGTCGGCATCGCTGTAGAGGACCGGGCCCCACGGGCTCTCTTTGATCCGGACCGCCACGGACTCGCCGTGGGCGACGCGGATCGTGTCGCGGATGACGCGAATCGGGGCGGTGCCCATTGCGGTCTGCGCGAACCCGTCGCCGGCAGGGACGATCTGGACAAGGTCGGCGAAGTCGCCGTAGGAGTTCGTCAGGCCCCACGCGACGTGCCCGTTCGAGCCCGCGATGACGGTTGGCGTCCCGGGAAGGGTGACCCCCCCGACGGAGCGCGTGCCGCCCCGCCCGTCCGGCGTGTCGATCTGGGCGCGAAACCAGATGTGCGGCAAGCGGATGCCAAGGTGCATATCGTTCGCCACCATGGCCGCGCCCGTCGCGGTCCGCGCCCCCGCGACGACCCAGTTGTTGGAGCCCGCATTTGCATCCTCCTCCTCGAAGCTCCCGCCGATGCGACCCGGACGATACCCGGCGAGCGAGTCGGGCGGGGGAATGCCGGGCGGCGTGAAGGCATCGCCCATCAGGGCCGCGTCGTAGGCGTCGCCGGGCGAGTCGAGAAAGCGTGCGAGGGCGGGGGGGAGGGCGGCCCGCTCGGCCAGCGTCTCCAACTCCTCGTCGAGCCCGCCGCGCTGCAAGTCCAGAAACATGGCATAGCCGACGAGGATGGTGTCCTCGGGTCGCCACGGGACCGGCGCCATGCGGAGGGCGACGTACTCGAAGGGCCGCGCCTCGAGGGCTGCGAGCCCCGTGTTCACGCCCGCGACATAGGCGTCGAGAACGGAGCGGTCGGCGGGGGGCAGGAGCGCGAGCGCGGCCCGAGCACGTACGCGGAAGCGGTGTGGCCGAAGCGCCCGATCAGCGTCGAGTGTCCGCGCGCCGAGGAGTGCGGACAACTCGCCGGCACCCGCCCGCCTGAGCAGGTCCATCTGGAAAAACCGCTCCTGCGCGTGGACAAACCCGAGCGCCCGCGCCGCATCGGCTCGGTTCTCAGCTGTGATCTGGACGACCCCCAGCGAGTCGCGCTCGACGGTTACGGCTGCCGCGAGCCCCGGGACTTCGCGCTCGCCATCGAGCTGGGGAAGGCTGGCCCGAAGGAAGCCCCAGGCACCTCCCGCGACGGCGACGACGAGGACTGGAACGGCGAGGAGCGTTTTCATACCGGCAGCCATGGGTCAGAAACGGGAGCGCCCCGGCCGAACGGGTCGGCCGGGGCGCAGGGTCGGACGTGCCGAGAAGCTTACTGGGTCCGGACGACGGACGCCGTGTCGTTCGTCATCTCGCTCTCCAGGGGGCCCTGGTCCATGGTGGTGGAGTCGCCTGTCATGGCGCCGTCCATCATGTTGCCTTCGGGCTCGCCGGCCTCGTCAATGACTTCGCCGTCGCCGAGAACATCCTCCTGGTCCCCAGCGGGGGCGCCCTCCTCAACGGCCTCTTCCTGAGCCGACTCGGCGCAGGCAGAAAGGGTGAGCGGGAGGGCGAGGGCCACGAGTGCTAGCAGGAATGCGCGCATGGGTGATGCGGGTGGGTGAGACCGTCTGACGCTCGGGATTTCCCGGGGGTTTCCGAAACCGACCGCCGGTGGGGCCGCGCCGGTCTGCGCGGGCTGCTGGATTGGGTGCCGGCCGGTCGCTAGGAGCGCATGTTGTCGATGAGGGCATCGCCGAACCCGGAGCACGAGACGAGCGTCGCGCCGTCCATGAGCCGCTCGAAGTCGTACGTGACCCGCTTCTGCCCGATCGTCGTCTCCATCGAGGCCATGATGAGGTCTGCCGCCTCGCCCCAGCCCATGTAACGGAGCATCATCTCGCCCGAGAGGATCACCGAAGACGGGTTGACCTTGTCCTGCCCGGCGTACTTCGGCGCCGTCCCGTGCGTCGCCTCGAAGACGGCCGCGCC
>DASVSE010000141.1:0-1805 GCA_036388235.1 Rubricoccaceae bacterium
TCTCCCGCACCGCTTTCGCTCTCCTGCTCGCGCTCTCCTTCGCCGGTTGCGACCTCATCAGCTCGTCCGACGCGCTCGGCGACGTGTCTGACTCGGACCGTTCCGAACTCGCCGACCTCACGGGCGCGTTCTTCAACTGCAACGCCGAGGTGCGCGAGATCACCGACCGTGCGAACGGGACGCTTGAGTCTGGCGACTGTCTTCAAACCGACGGGTCGTACCAGGACTTCTACGCCTTCCGGTTAGACGAGAGCGCGGACGTGCGCGTCCTGATGTCCTCCGATACCGTGGCGCCGTACCTCTTTCTGCTCGAGGCCGACCTCGGCTCGCAGGACCCGCTCGTCGAGATCGGCCGCGACCGGAACTCATCGCTGGGGAGCCTCGCGGCGGTGTCGCAGCCGCTTCCGGCGGGTCTGTACCTCGTCTATGCCAACTCCGTCGATGCAGGCGAGACGGGCGACTACACGCTCACGGTCGAGGGGGAGGCCGCCAGTGGCAACCGGCCGGCGGCGCGCGCAGCAGGCGGTTCTGGCCGGAAGTAGGCCGCGCCTCTACACGCGGCGGACTTCAGCAAGCGCCGTCAGACGGCTCGTCGTGCGCAGGAATTTGTCCGCGATGGCCCGCTCGACGCCGCGTGCGCCCTCGGACGTGAACCACGCCGCGGGCTCGGCCTCGGACGTGAACGAGAGCACGGGCGGGTCGGGGAGGCCGTAGAGGTCGTCGGCGACGCGGAGCAGGCGGAGCGCGTCGTCGGTCGTGCGGATGCGGACGCCGTCGACGAAAAGGGCGCGGCTGCGGGCGAGCTCGGCCGCGAGGCGCGTGCGCTCGGTCGTGGTGGTGAGCGCGATGAGCTCGCCAAACTCTAGCCAGCGCTTGGGCTCGGGGGCCTGAGCGAAGGCGGCCTGCATCGCGGGTCGCGTCGCCTCGGGTGCGCCGATCCAGGCCGTGCCGGACTTGTCGAGGCCCTGCCGGTAGTCGGCCCCGCCGACCGGGACGACGTGGTACTGGTCCGCAAACTCCTCGGTGATGAACCGCTCCAGCCGGTCGCGGCCGAGCGAGGCCGAGACGAAGGCGTCGGGCTCGGCGTTGGACGAGGCGGCGAGCGTCACGCCGCGCTCGCGGAGGGCGCGCAGGACGGCGATCAGGCGGACCTCGCTCGCCGGGTCGTCCAACTCGACCTCGTCGAGGCACAGCACGCGCGCGCCGGCGGCGACGCGGTCGGCGTAGGCGTCAGGCGTCTCGGCCGAGCGGAAGAGGGCGGACGAGTGCGTGAACGCGCACGAAACGGGGGCCGCGCCGGGCGTGACAGGGGCCGTCAGCGCGTGGTAGATCGCCGCCAGCAGGTGCGTCTTGCCCGTCCCGACGGGTCCGACGAGGTAGATGCCGCCGCGGAGGCCGGTCTCGCGCGCGGGTCCGAGGCCGAACCACCGCGGCCGGCCGTAGCGGACGCGCGCGAGGCGCACGAAGGCGCGGGCGCGCTGGAGCGCCTCGGCCTGGCTGGCCGTCTGCGGGACGTACGCGGCGAAGCGCGCGTCGGCGTAGCGCGCGGGCGGGACGAGCGGCGTCATGGGACGGCGGGCGGGACGGGCGGCGCGGCGTCGGAGCGCGTCGCGATGAGGGCGGCGGCGACGAGGAGCGCCCCGCCGACGAGCGCCCATGGCCCGAGGCGCTCGCCGAGCACGACGACGCCGAGGATGGACCCGATGACGGGCTCGACGTTCGAGATCACGCCCGCCCGCGCCGCCTCGACGCGCTGCACGCCCCACGTGAACAGCACGAACGTGACGGCCGTGCACACGACGCCC
>DASVSE010000142.1:0-6752 GCA_036388235.1 Rubricoccaceae bacterium
ACGACCGTCTCCACGACTTCACGGCCGTTGCGAGCTACGATGTCGGCCGCGGGTGGCAGGTCACGTCGGCCGGCACGTTCGCGACCGGGCAGGCCTACACGGCGCCCACGGACCGCTACGTGATCGACGGCCTCCCGTTCAGCACGACGAGCGCTGACGGCCTCTACTCGCCGAGCCTCAACAACGCCCGCCTCCCGAACTACCACCGCGTCGACGTCGGGCTGCAGCGCAGCGGTCGGATGCTGATGTTCCGCGACACCGAGCTCCAGCTGCAGGTCGTCAACCTGTAGAGCCGCCGCAACGTGTGGTTCGTGACGTACGACTTCGAGACCAACCCGGTCGAGATCACGCGCGTGACACAGCTGCCGCGCCTGCCCAACGTCTCGTTCACCGTCCGCTTTTAGCCCGATGCCCCGACTTCTCGCCCTCGCCGCGCTCGCGCTCGCCGTCTCGGCGTGCGACACCGCCGCCCCCGAGTCGGCCGGCCCGCAGGTCGTCGTGTCGGGCTTTCTCGAGGCCGGCACGCGCCTCGCCGACGTCCGGATCACGCAGAGCGTCCCGCTCGGAAGCGTCTACGACTCGACGGCCGTCCTGCGCGATGCCCGCGTCGAGGTGCAGGTGCTCGCGCTGGACGGCGGCGTCGAGGAAGCCGTCCCGTACGCATTCGACACCGAGACGGGCGCCTACTCGCCGGCCGTGCCCCGGGCCACGGTCGCCGGGCGGACGTACCGCCTCGTCGCGGTCGCCCTGGGCGACACCGTGACCGCCGAGACGACCGTCCCGGCCGAGATCACGCTCGTCGCGCCGCCGCCGGCCGAGATCGTCTACCAGGCCGACCCGCGCGGGCCGCAGCTCCGCATCACGACCAGCTCCGTCGCGGGCCGGCAGTCGGTCTACGTCGCCTCGACGGCAGCCCAGGCGCCCGACGTGTTCGAGCCGGTTCTGGTCGGCAGCGAGACGCGCTTCCGCAGCCGCAACGTCCCCGGCCGCTTCCGCCCCGTCCCGTTCGTCGCCCTCTTCGCCGATTGCGACGAGGACGGCGCCTTCCTGATCTGCGACGAGGACCCGAGCGACCTGTACACGTCCGGCTCGTCGCCGATCATCAACGAGTCCAGCTACGTCCTGCCCGGCGACGGGACGGCGATCGTGAACGTGCCGTGGCTCGCGTTCGGCTTCTACGGCCCGACGTCGATTTCGCTCGTCGCGCTCGACGACGCGTTCCAGGACTTTATCGAGACGCAGACGCTCCAGCAGAACCCGACCACGATCTCGCCCGGCGAGGTGCCCAACGTGACCACGAACGTCCGCGGCGGGCTCGGCGTCTTCGGCTCGTTCGCCCGCATCACCACGCAGACGACGATTCTGGAGCGCTAGCCGTGCGCGCCCCGGCTCGCGGGCCCCGGTGCGATCTTCCCCTCCCGCATTACCCCGAGACTCTGTATGGGACGCATGTTCGAGAAGCGCAAGCACACCATGTTTGCGCGCTTCGACCGGATGGCGAAGCAGTTCGCCCGCATCGGCAAGGACATCACGATCGCCGTCCGGGCCGGCGGGCCGGACCCCGACGGCAACCCGATGCTCCGGCGCGCGATCCAGATCGGCCGCGCCGTCAACATGCCCAAGGACAAGATCGACTCGGCGATCAAGCGCGCCGTCGGGCGCGACGCGACGGACTACGAGGAGATCCGCTACGAGGGCTACGGCCCGCACGGGATCGCGCTCGTCATCGAGACGGCGACCGACAACCCGGTCCGGACCGTGGCCAACCTGCGGACGCACTTCAACCGCGGCGGCGGCGCGCTCGGGACGGACGGCTCGGTGACGTACCTCTTCCGCCACATGGGCGTCTTCACGCTCCGCGCCGAGACGGTCTCGGGCGACCCTGAGGAGCTCGAACTCGACCTCATCGACTCCGGCCTCGACGAGATGGGCGAGTCCGAGACCGAGGCCGGCGAGCCGACGCTCGTGCTGCGGTGCGCCTTTACCGAGTTCGGCAACCTTCAGCGGGCCCTCGAAGAGCGTGGCATCGAGCCGCTCTCGGCCGAGGCTGAGTGGGTGCCGCTCGCCGAGACGGAACTCGACGAGGAGGCGACCGCGGACGTCCTCAAGCTGATCGAGCGCCTCGAAGGCGACGACGACGTGCAGACCGTCTTCCACACGCTCGCCTGAGCGCCGGGTGCGTCAGGGCGTAGCCGTCGGCGCGTAGTCCAGGGCGAGCGGGCGGACGACCATCCAGATGTCCTCGGTCGGGCGGTCCTGCCCGCGCCGCGGGACGGCAGCGATGGCGTCGAGCACGTCAAGGCCTTCGATGATCTCGCCGAAGACGGTGTACTGTCCGTCGAGGTACGGCGCGCCGCCCTCGGCCGCGTAGCGCGCGGCGACGTCGGGCGCGAACGTGAATCCCGGGTTCAGCGCGCCCTGGCGGACCATCGCCTCGATCTGCGGCAGCTCGCGCGGCCCGAACGGGCGGCCCTGGACGAGGAAGAACTGGCTCGGCGAGGACGCACGCGTCGGGTTGATCTCGTCGCCTTGGCGGGCGGCGGCGAGCGCGCCGCGGACGTGCGGTCGGCCGATCTCGGCCGGAATCGTCAGCCCCGGCGAGTCGAGGCCGTCGTTCGACGGGTCGTCGTCGCGCGTATTCGGGTCGCCGCCCTGCGCCATGAACGTCGGGATGACGCGGTGGAAGAGCGTCGAGTCGAAGAGGCCCGCCGCGGCGCGCTGCCGGAAGTTGTCGCGGTGCAGCGGCGTCTCGTCGAAGAGGCGGACGACGAGGCGGCCCTTGGGCGTCGTGATCTCGTAGACGTTGGTCTCGACAGGTGCCGGAGCGGGGGCGGCGGGCTGTGCCGCCGCAGCAGGGCGGGCCGGGCGGGCGGTCCGGCGGCGCTGTGCGTCGGCGGGCGACGCCAGGGCAAGGACGACGGCGAGAAGAGCGGCGAGCGACAGACGGGGCATCGGGGCAGGGCGGGGCAGAGGGGCGAAAGGTAGGGCGAGCGGTGGCGGGAACCCGGTCGGAGAGCGTCGCGTGAGCCGGGCAGCACCGCGCCTCGGCGGGGTGACTTTTGCAGATACTCTCTGCTTGCCAGCCCGTCCGGTGAGAAATCGCCGGGCGGGTTGTTTCGTCTCGTGCCCTACGAACGGCCCGATCAGCCCGCGAAGTGCTGCGCCGCAGCGATAAAGCGGACGACGTAGTCGCGCGTCTCGGCCGGCAGCTGGCTGCGGAGGTCCCAGAACGTCGGCGTCTCGCCCGTCCGCGCCTCATGCGCCATCACCAGACGGCGCACGCGAGCCGGCCCGCAGTTGTAGGCGGCGAGCGCGAGCTGCCAGTCGCCGTCGAACTGGCGGCCGAGGCCGTCGAGAAAGCGGACCGCGGCGTCCGTTGAGCGCTGCGGGTCGCGGGCGCCCGAGGCGTCCAGGCCGAAGTCGGCAGCCGTGCCGGGCATGAGCTGCCACAGGCCGGCTGCCCCGGCCGGGCTCGTCGCGGACGGGTTGAGCGCGCTCTCGATGAGGGCGACGTACTGCAACTCGGCGGGGAGGCCCCGGCGCGTGAGGGCGCGGACGATCATCGGCAGAAAGCGGCTGCCGCGCTGGACCGCCGAGGCGAAGCGCGACGCGACGATGCCACGTTGACGCTCGACGAGCGGCGCGGCCTCGGGCGGAAATGACAGCGCCGCAGCCGCGCTGGACGTCGCCGCTGGAGACCAGGCGGTTCCAGCGCTGGCGGCGTGGTACTGCGCGAGGGCCGCGAGAAAGACGGCGCTGCGTCCCTCGACGGTCGTTTCGGCGACCTCGGCCTGGACACGGCGCCGGGTTTCGGCCGCCTGGGCGGCCCAGCGGAGAGCGGGGGTGCCGGTCGTCGTGTCCGCCGAGACGGTGTCGGCCGCAGGCGGCGCGAGGGTCTCGGCGGAGACGGCGGCGGGACGGGCCGCAGGTCGGGCGGCAGCAGCGGACGTGGCCGCCGTGCACAGCACGGCGAGGCAGCAAACAGGAAACCGACGCATTCGGACAGCAGTGGTGAGCAAGGCGGAGCCAGACAGGGCGCTCGCCCCCGCTCCGACCTGGCCGCCGGACGGCCAGATGCCAGACTCAACCCGGCCCCATGGCCCCACTGTACACAGGTTGCACACTTTCACCCGACCTACGCAAAGCCCACCGTGCTTCCACCGCGTGGTCTGCGGTGCGAGGGGGTGTCCGAGGACGACGTGCTGCTAGCCAGTCGCTCCACTCTTCTGCCACGCGCTGGGTCTAAATCTCGGTGTCGCGGTGCGTCTCGAAGTACTGCGCCGCAGCGATAAAGCGGACGACGTAGTCGCGCGTCTCGGCCGGCAGCTGGCCGCGGAGGTCCCAGAACGTCGGCGTCTCGCCCGTCCGCGCACGGTACGAGGTGACGAGCCGCCCGACGCGGCCGGGGCCGCAGTTGTAGGCGGCGAGGGCGAGCTGCCAGTCGCCGTCGAACTGGCGGCCGAGAGCGTCGAGAAAACGGACGGCGGCGTCCGTTGAGCGCTGCGGGTCGCGGACACTCCACGCGTCGAGCCCGTACTCCGCAGCGGTGCCGGGCATGAACTGCCACAGGCCGGCCGCCCCCACCGGGCTCGTCGCCGATGGGTTGAGCGCGCTCTCGATCACGGCGACGTACTTCAGCTCGTCCGGCAGGCCGCGGAGGCGGAGCGCCTGTTCGATCATCGGCAGCATCCAGCGCCCGCGCCCGACGATGTCGGCAAACCGGCCGCTCACGATGGCTGTCTGGCGGTCGACGAGCGCCTCGGCGCCGGGAGGGACGGCCAGCAGAGCCGGCGCAGCGAGCGACCGGCGCAGCGCCGCGACGCGCTCGCGGAGCGCGGAGGGCCGGACCTGCCGCCGCGCCTCGTCCTCCTGCCTGACCCACGCCATGACGGCGTCGACCCGCATGGAGTCGTCCACCGCGTCATCGGCGCGCGCAGACATACGCATTCGGCGGGGCTCGGGCCGGACAGCGGACTGGGCACGCGTCGTGTCAGACGGTGCGGCGGCGCGGGCGGGCAGAGCAGCCGCAGCAAACAGGGCGAGGAGGGCGAGGCGCGTCACGAGGCAGCAGAGGCGGGTCCGCGCGGAGTATCGGCCGGTCTTGGCTGGACAGAACCCCACAGGCCCTTCGGGGCGTACCGGCTCGGCGACTCCTCCGCAGCTTCGACCCGTCCAGACCCCCGACCGATGCCGCAGGCCCTGACCATCCTCTTCGTCGACGACGAGCCGGACCTCGTGCCGCTCATCCGCCAGACGTTCCGCCAGCAGGTTCGCGACGGGTCGCTCACGCTCGCCTTCGCCGCCGACGGCGTCGAGGCGCTCGAGTACCTCGCCGCCCACCCCGACGTCGAGGTCGTCGTGACGGACATCAACATGCCGCGCATGGACGGGCTGACGCTGCTCGGCCGCCTCGGCGACCTCGGCCGGATGATGAAGGCGGTCGTCGTGACGGCCTATGGCGACATGGAGAACATCCGGACGGCGATGAACCGCGGTGCGTTCGACTTCCTTACGAAGCCGATCAACATGGAGGACCTGCGGATCACGCTCGGGCAGGCACGCGAGGCCGTCGAGCGCGACCGCGAGGCCGACCGCGTCCGCGCGACCATCACGCGCTACCTCTCGGACAAGATCGCCGGCGCGGTCCTCTCGGACCCCGAGGCGTTCTCGGGCGGACAGAAGCGCGAGGTGTCGGTTCTGATGAGCGACATCTCGGGCTTCTCGCAGCTTGCCGAACGCCTGGACCCGCAGCGCGTCGTCGAGCTGCTCAACGTCTACCTCACCGTCATGACGGACGTTATCGACGCGCACGACGGGGCCATCGACGAGTTTATCGGCGACGCGATCCTCGTCATCTTCGGCGCGCCGATCCGCGACGAGGAGCACGCCTTCAAAGCCGTCGCGTGCGCCGTGGACATGCAGCAGCAGATGGCCGAGGTGAACCGGCGCCTCGCCGAGCGCGACCTTCCGCCGCTCGAAATGACTGTTGCCGTCAACACCGGCGAGGTCGTCGTGGGCACGATCGGGTCCGAGAAGCGCGCCAAATACGGCGTCGTGGGGAGCCCCGTCAACCTCACGAGCCGGATCCAGACGCTCGCGGCGCCCGGCGAGGCCCTCGTCTCGGAGCCGACGTACCACGCGACGGGCGGGCCGGACGGGCCGGTCCGCATCGCCGAGACGCGCCACGCACAGCTCAAGGGATTCACCGAGCCGGTCGCGATCCACTCGGTCGCGGGGATCGGCGACGAGTCCGTGCCCGACGATGCCGGCGCGCTCGCCGAACTCGCCAACGAGGCCCCGTTCACGTTCGCAATCCTCGACGGCAAGCGCCTTGTCGACTCGGGCGCGACCGGAGCGGTCGTCCGCGCATCGGCGTCGGGCGCGCGCGTCCGCCTCGACACGCCCGTTCAGGCACGCGCCGACGTCCGGCTGACGCTGCGCGACGCTCCGGCCGAGGCGGTGTATGCCAAGGTGGTCGAGGTCGGCGAGGACGAGACAGGGCACTGGGCGCGGCTGCGCTTTGCCGCCCTGCCGCCGCTCGCCGCCGCCGCGCTCGGCGGCACGGAGAGCCCCGCCCTGACGTGATCGACCCGCCCGCAGTCCCAGCCCGCCCGCGGGTGGGTCCGCCGGTGCCGGTGGCCCTCACAGTCGCTCTCGCAGCCATTTTGGTCGCAGCAGCAGCCCTTTGGGCGGCGGCTCAGCCCGCACCGGCCGGCCCGGCGGACGCCCGCGACGGCTCCGATGCGGTCGCG
>DASVSE010000143.1:0-4244 GCA_036388235.1 Rubricoccaceae bacterium
AGGATGCCCGCAATCGTCTCGGCCGGCGTGTCACCCGGAATCGCGACCATGTCGAGGCCCACCGAGCAGATCGCGCTCATGGCTTCGAGCTTCTCGATCGAGAGGTGGCCCGCCGCCGCGGCGTCGATCATCGCCGTGTCCTCGCTGACGGGCATGAACGCGCCCGAGAGCCCGCCGACGTGCCGCGCTGCCATCAGCCCGCCGCGCTTGACGGCCTCGTTGAGCATCGCGAGCGCCGCCGTCGTCCCCGGCGCGCCGACCTCCTGGAGGCCCATCGCCTTGAGCACGTCGCCGACCGAATCGCGCTCAGCGGGCGTTGGCGCGAGCGAGATGTCGACGACGCCGAACGGGACGGGCTGGCCTGTCCGCCGCGTCAGCTCCTCGGCCACGCGCCGCCCGACGAGTTCGCCTGCCCGCGTGATCTTGAAGGCCGTCCGCTTGACCGCGTCCGTGACGGCTCCGAAGTCCGCTGCATTCCCCAGTGCCTCGACGGCTCGCAGGACGGTCCCCGGTCCGGAGATCCCGACGTTGAGCGCGAGCGCCGGCTCGGACGGACCGTGGAAGGCACCTGCCACGAAGGGGTTGTCCCCGACGGCGTTGCAGAAGGCGACAAACTTGGCGCACGCGATCGAGTCGCGGTCGGCCGACGCGCGCGACATCCCGAGGATCGCCTGCGCGACTGCGAGCACGGCGTCGGCGTTGATGCCCGCTCGCGTGCTCCCGCACGCGACGGACCCGCACACGCGGGCGGTCGTGGCGAGGGCCTCGGGGAGGGCCTCGATAAGGGCGGCGTCGCCCGGTGTCGTCCCCTTTTCGACGAGCGCCGAGAAGCCCGCGATATAGTCGACCCCGATCTCGGCCGCAGCGCGGTCGAGCGTGTGCGCGAGCTGCACGAAGTCGTCGGGCGTGAAGCCGTCGCAGGCGAGCGCGGCGGGCGTGATCGAGACGCGCTTGTTGGCGATGCGCACGCCGTACAGCGCCTCGATGGCCTGAGCGGCCGCGAGGTGGTGCTCCGCTGCCCGCGTCACGCGGTCGTAGACGTTCTGGCGCGTGCTCTCGGCGTCGCGGCTCTGGCACCCGCGCAGGCTCACGCCGAGCGTGACCGTCCGAATGTCGAACGCGTCGGCCTCGGTCATCTGGACTGTTTCGAGGACTTCGGCGAGGCTGAGGGTCACGGAGAGTGGGGGTTCGGGAAGGGCGTCACGCCCGCGTCACGGCCGGTGCATGGCCTCGAACAGCTCCTCGTGCTGGACCAGCACGCGGATGCCGAACGTCTCGCCGCGGGCCGCAAGGCGGTCACGGGCCGCGCCGAGGTCGGCCCCGGCCGGAAAGTCGGCGACGAGGACGACGGTGAAGTAGCCCTGGAGGATCTTCTGCGACACGTCGAGCACGTTGGCGTTTGAGGCGGAGAGCTCGGCCGTGATCGCGGCGAGCACGCCGGGCGTGTCGAGGCCGTAGGCCGTCACGACGGCCCGAGACGAGCGCCCAGCCGGGGTCACGGGCTGTGGGGCCGGACGCGGCGTCGGCTGGGAGGGCGCCGGCAACGCGCTGCCGTCGAGCACGGCGCGGGCGACACGCTCGACGCGCTCGGGCATCGCCTCGGGGCCAAGCGCGTCGGCGATGCGGTCAATCAGGAGGCGGACCTCGTCGGGGCGGGAAGGGCGGGCCATCGAGTGCGGGCGAGGGGCGGGCGGCAAGGTAGCCCGGCCGGCATGGTTCGAGCCGCGCCTCGGGCGGGCCGGGACTCCCGAAACCGGTCGCCGCAGCCGTTCCGCGCTCCACGGCGTCCTCACCCGCACCCGGGCACCTCGGCAGGGGCTCGGCGTAGATTGACCCCCACACGACACGTCTGCGCCATGAGCATGCCCGGAGGAATGGAGCTCGTCATCATCTTTCTCGTCATCCTGCTCGTGTTCGGCGCGAAGCGGATACCCGAGATCGCCCAGGGCCTCGGCAAGGGGATCCGCGAGTTCAAGGATGCCACGAGCGACATCAAGAAAGAGATGACCACGCCCGTGCCGCCCCAGCAGCAGATCCACCAGTCTGCTGCCCCGCCGCCGGTCTACGTCGCTCCGACGCCGGTCGCCGAGCCCGTCGTGACGCCCGTTCCGCCCGCCGCCTCGCAGCCGCTCGGCGACGTGACCAACGACCCCGCCGCGCCGCGCCTCTAGCGCCCGGCGACGTCTGCTAGAACGCCGCCCGGCATGCACTGGCCGGCGTGTTCCACTTTCTCACCCGACTCCCCCCGCTTTGAGCATCCTCGTAGACCGGTCCACGCGCGTCGTCGTGCAGGGCTTCACTGGCAAGGAAGGCACGTTCCACGCCGAGCAGATGATTGCCTACGGCACCGACGTCGTCGGCGGCGTGACGCCGGGCAAGGGCGGCTCGACCCACCTCGACCGGCCCGTGTTCAACACGGTCGCTGAGGCCGTCGCGGCGGGCGCCAACACGGCGTGCATCTTCGTTCCACCGGCCTACGCTGCCGACGCCGTCATTGAGGCCGCCGACGCGGGCGTCAAAGTCGTCGTCTGCATCACGGAGGGGATTCCGGTTCTGGACATGCTCGCCGTCAAGCCGTTCGTGGACCGCAAGGGCGTGACGCTCGTCGGCCCGAACTGCCCGGGCCTGCTCACGCCGAACCAGGCGAAGGTCGGCATCATGCCGACGATGATCTTCTCGCCGGGCGCGATCGGCGTCGTCTCGCGGAGCGGCACGCTTACGTACGAGTGCGTGGACCAGCTCACGCGCGAGGGCCTGGGTCAGTCGACGGCCATCGGCATCGGCGGCGACCCGATCATCGGGACCCAGTTTATTGACGCGCTCCGGCTCTTCGAGGCGGACCCCGAGACCGAGGCGGTCGTGATGATCGGCGAGATCGGCGGCTCGGCCGAGGAGGAGGCCGCGGCCTACGTCCGCGACGAGATGACGAAGCCTGTCTTTGGCTTCATCGCCGGCCGGACGGCGCCTCCGGGGCGCCGCATGGGCCACGCCGGGGCCATCGTCTCGGGCGGCGCCGGCACGGCCGAGGCCAAGCTCGACGCGATGCGCGAGGCCGGCATCACGACGATCGAGAGCCCGGCCGCCATCGGGCAGACGGTCAAGCAGCACATGGCGAGCGCCGCCTAGCCGTCTCGGCGACGGACGAATGGCGACTGGCGACGGGGCCGTGTGGTCCCGGTCTGCCGGTCGCCATTTTCCATTGGACAGTCCTATGAAGATCAACGAGGTCCGCTTTGCCCTTGCCGCCCCCAACTGGGGCGCGCTCCCGCCCGGCGTCTGGCCCGAGGTCGCCTTTGCGGGGCGGTCGAACGTCGGCAAGAGCTCGCTGCTGAACGCGCTGTGCAACCGCAAGCAGATGGCCCGCACATCGGGCACGCCGGGCAAGACGCAGGCGCTGAACTTCTACGCCGTCAACCCGAATGAGCAGGGCGACCCGCTGCTGTTTCTCGTCGACCTGCCGGGCTACGGCTACGCCAAGGTCGCGCAGACGCAGCGGGCGGCGTGGCAGCGCCTCGTGGGGCAGTACGTCACCGAGCGCGCCGAGCCGCGCCCGCCCGGGAAAGCGCCGCTCCGCGCTGTCGTCCAGCTGATTGACAGCCGCCACCCGCCGACGCCGCTCGACATCGAGCTAATGGCGGTCTTGATGGAGTCCGACGCGCTCCACCTTATCGTCCTCACGAAGGCAGACAAACTGTCCTCCAATGGCCGCCAGAACGCCGTCGCGCACCTCAACCGGCACCTCGCCCCGTACGGGCTCGACGTGCCCGTTCTCCTGACATCGGCCGAGAAGAAGGAGGGCCTCGTGGACGTGTGGCGGTGGATCGAGACGGTTCTGTAGCTGAAGATTGCGGCGCGACTCGGTCTACCTTCCGGCCTCACATCCCGCCGCGACAATGCGCCTTGCCGCCCTCCTGATTCTCGTCGCGGCCGCGCCGGTCGCCGCTCAGCCCGTCGCCGAGGATTCTCTCGTGTCCGGGTGCACGTACGACGCCTGCGCCCTTCGCATTGAGCCGGGCTGGTTCTCGCGCGACATCCTGCAGGGCGTCGATGGCGTCCGCGTCGGGCGCTTCGGCCTGGTCGGATCGGACCTGGAGGAGGCGGTCACGGGCTCCGAGTATGCCGTCGCGCAGGCGCGCGAGCACGACCGGTCTCGCCGGCTCTCGTTGCTCTCTGGCCTCGCGGCGGGAGCGCTCCTCGTGCTGGCCGCCCCGGAAGGTCCGCTCGGCAGCGAGGGCGCGCAGACG
>DASVSE010000144.1:0-7011 GCA_036388235.1 Rubricoccaceae bacterium
ATCTGGAGCGGCGTCGCGCCGGCCTGGAACGCCTTGGGCATCTCGTCGGGGTTCATCCCGGGCTCCGCGAGGAGGTAGCGCTGGATCTGAGCGAGCTCGGCGGCGAGGTACGCCCGTTCGAGCGGCTCGGGACGCGCGGCAATGGCCGCGGCCTCGACCGAGCGCCCGCGGGCGACGGCGAGCGCGCGCAGCATCGTCGCCGACCCGTAGCGCGGGTTGAAGAGCGTCGACAGGTCACGCGCTTCGCGCGAGAAGGCGCGGCGCTCGGTCTGGAGCGCGGCCTGACGGTCGATAAGCGCACCCGCCTCCGGACTGGCCGCACGGAAGTCGCGCTCGGCAGCGCGGCGGCGGGCGATGATGACGGGATCCTGGAGCCCGCGGAGGCGGCCGTGAAACGCCTTCTGGCTGTTGCGGAGGCTCTGGATCTGCGCCCGGACGGCATCCGGGTTCGTCGCCGTGCCCGTCGCGAGGTACGCGAGGAGGGCCGAGACGCGGGCGTCGATAAACTCGTTCGTCGCCGGCAGCTCGGTGTCGCGGAGCGTTTCGAGCTCGGCGACGGTCAGGCCGCGGCTCGTCGAGCCCGGGTTGCCGACCACGAACACGACGCTGTCGCGCGCGACGCCCGTGTCCGAGAGCGGGAAGTAGGCCGGCGAGTTGAGCGGCTGGCCGTCGTCGCCATAGACGCGGAAAAAGGCGAAGTCGGCCGCGTAGCGCGGGTACGTAAAGTTGTCGTAGTCGCCGCCGAAGGCGCCAAGGCGCAGCTCGGGCGCCATCACCAGGCGGACGTCGCGGTAGCGGCGGAACGTGTATGCCGAGTAGCGCCCGCCGTTGTACAGCGCGACGACCTGCACGACAAACGGCGCGGCCGGATCGGCCGAGGTGACGCCGCGGGCGGCGAGCAGGCGCTGCGTGACCGCGGCCGTGGCGGCCTCGATGGCTGCCGTACGCGCCTCGGGCGTCGTCGCGGCGTCGGCCGCCGCCGTCATCTCGGCCGTGACGTCCTCGATGCCGACGACCTGATCCATCGTCATGTCGGGCGCGGGGCGCTCGTCGGCGAGGCGGCGGGCGTAGAACCCGTTGTCCAGCAGGCCCTCCCCGCCGCGGTCCACGGCGACGACGGCGCCCTCGGCGCAGTGGTGGTTCGTCGCGACGAGGCCGTGGGGCGAGACGAAGCTTGCCGAGCAGCCTGGCATCCGCAGGCTGGCCAGGCGGGCGCGTTCGTACCACGCATCGTCGGGGTGAAAGCCGTACGTCGCGGCGAGGTACTCGGTTGGCGGCTCCTCAAAGAGCCACATTTTCCCGCCGTCGAGCGGGCGTGCCGTGACGGTGTCGGTCGCGGCCGTCCCAGCGGACTGGGCGAAGGCCGGAGCCGCGAGCACGGCGAGAGCAAAGGCAAGCAGGCGAGGCAGAGCAGACGGCATCGGGCGTTGGAGCAAAACGAAACGGACAGGGCGCGGCAACGGGCCGCGGGTCTCGCTTGCACGCCGGCCGCGGCCGGCCGGTTGCCGCGCAACGCGTGCAGCCGGGTCGCGTGTCATTTTCGATCGCCGGGCGGGCCTCCCCGGGCGGGTGGTCCTTGCGATGGGGCGCTCTTTCCCTGCTGCCCACCAGCGGCCTGAACGCAGCGCCGCCCGCTGCGACGGAAGCGCAGCGGGCGGCGGGTGGCGCGGATGCGCCGGCGGAGGGGGTGGGATTCGAACCCACGGTACCCTTGCGGGTACTCCGGTTTTCGAGACCGGCCCGATCGACCTCTCTGGCACCCCTCCGGGGGCCGCCCAATCTACCCTGCCGACCGGACGGCCGGGATCCGCCTCCGGGTGAATTGCGCCCGAAGCCCTCCCCTCCCCATGCGTCTTGCCGTCCTCACAATCACCGCCGCCCTCACGGGCTGCTCGCCGCGCATTGCTGTGCCTACGGAACCTGCCGCCCCGCTCCCCGCACCTGGCCGTTACACGTTCGACGACTCACGCGTGCTCGGCACCGTGGACGGCGTCGAGGTCCATGAAGGGGGTCTCTCCGGCTTGGACCGCCTCGCCGACGGGCGTTTTATCGCCGTCACCGACCGCGGGCCGAACGTCGACGCGGCCACGTCTGAAGGCCGGCCGGCGAAGCGCTTTCCCGTCCCGAACTACCAGCCGAGCCTCGTGCTGCTCCGCTTCGAAGGGGACGAGATCATCGTGACCGAGCGCCGTCCGATCGTCGCGCCCGACGGCGGACCCGTCTCCGGCCGCCCGCCCTCGGCGGTCGCGTCAGACGGCGCGATCGTCGGCGACGACCTGATTGTCGAGACGGCCCTAGGACCGGACGGCGCCCGCCTCGCCCCCGACCCGTGGGGCCTCGACGCCGAAGGCGTCGCCGATGCGGGCGACGGCACGGTCTGGATCTGCGAAGAGTACCGGCCGTCGCTGTGGCGCATCGACCTTGCGACGGGCCGTGTGCTGTCGCGCGTCGTGCCGCAGCTTGAGACGGAGACGGACTACCCGCTCCCGCTCGTCTTCCGCAACCGGACGGCCAACCTCGGCTTCGAGGGCGTCGAGGTCGTCCAGACGCCCCAGGGCCAGCGGGTCGTGGCAGCACTCCAGGGACCGCTCCTTGTCCCGGACGGTGCCGAGGGCACACCGATTACGCGCCTCGTCATGTTCGACCCCGCGTCGGGTGCAGCCGAAACGCGCGCCTTTGCGCTCGACGGGCCGAGGCGCCGCATCGGCGATGTCGCAGGCCTTCCAGACGGGCGCGTGCTCATCGTCGAGCAAGGGCCGACGACTGAGGGCGGACCGTGGGGAGCGGCCATCTACGCCCTCGACCTCGCCTCCGGCCGTGGCGTGGACACGGGCCGGCCGCCGGAGACGTTTGCCTCGGCCGATGCCGCTCGCGCCGCCGGTGTGCCGCTGCTCACGAAAACGCTCGTCGTGGACCTCGTCGCCGCCGGCTGGCCGACGGATGCCCGCAAGCCGGAGGGCCTCGTCGTCTCCGGGCAGCGCGTGATCGTCATGGCTGACAACGACTACGGCATCGAAGCCCCCGCGAACGATGGCCGGGCCGCCGCGTCGGGCCGCCGGACGATCGGGCTCGTGTTCGATCTGCCGGCCGCGCCCTGATGCCGGGACGTCTCAATGCCCGGTCGCTCGACTGTCGGAAACGCATGACCGGGCGCTGACGCTGGTCCGCCGCTCCGCATGCCCAAACGCACCGCGGGGCGGTCGTCCACTTGGACGACCGCCCCGCGGCAGACGTAAAACGCGCTGGCGTTACTGCGCCAGCGTCACGCGGCGGCTCGCCTGGAAGCGCTCGCCGACGGCGCGATAGACGTACACGCCCGCGTCCAGCCCGGCGGCGCTGAGCGAGAACGGGTAGCGCTGGCCCGCGAGAGCCTGCCCGTCGAACAGCACCGCGACCTGGCGGCCGAGCACGTCGAGCACCTCGACGCGGACGTGCTGCGGCTCAGCGACCATGAGCTCGAACGCCGTCTGCCCGTTGAACGGGTTCGGCGAAGCGACCGTGAGCTCACCCGAGGCGCTGCCCGGGAGCGCCTCCTCGGCCGACGGCTGCGGGGCCGTCAGGCCGGTGTAGCCCTGCTGCACGTAGTTGGTGTACATCGCGTTGAGCTCCGCGAACGTGTAGCCCATGTTCGTCGCGGCCTGCATCACCGAGCGCGCCGCCTGCGGCTGCGTGGACGAGCCGGTCGTGAGGCGGATGCCCTCGTAGACCGCCTTGTCCGTCCGCGCACCGCCGATTGCGCTCCAGATGCGCATGTTGGACGCCGACCAGTGCTGGCCACGGCCGTGGGGGGCAGTGCCAGTCGGGTACGAGCCCACGTTGGCAGAGGCGCGGCCGGCCCAGCACTCGTTGTGGCCGTCCCACTTGAAGACCCAGTTGTAGGCCGGGTTTGCCGGCTGGAGCAGGTTCAGCGAGCGCGAGTAGCTCACCGCGGCGTAGTCGCCGAGGCCCTCCGAGAGGCCGTCGCTCTGCGAGATCGTCGTCAGGAAGTCGTGGAGGCCGTGACCGAGTTCGTGGATGATTACGTCGGCGTCCTCGGCATCGTCCACGCAGCCTTCGCCGAAGGCGAGGTTCTGCGCGCCGCCCTGGTAGCGCGAGTTGTCCGCCCCGCTCTGGCCGTGCGGGTCGAAGCGGACGCCCGTCGTATAGGCGTCCGGCTTGGCGACCGAGCCCAGCGTGACGTTGACGTAGCGCATGTAGTTGTCGATGTGCCAGTACGTCGTGGCTGCGTCGAACGCGTCGGCGTTGCGCGTGAACGACCAGTCTCCCGTCGTGCTGGGGAAGAGGCCCTTCACCGGCGACTCGATCTCGCGGATCTCGGCCCACGGGCCGACGAGGCTATAGGTCGTCCCGTCGAACGCGACGTCGCGCATCGTGACGGCCGTCCGGGCGGCCGTGAGCTGCGGCGTGTCGGCGTCACCGCCGTCAACGTAGCCGCCGCCGTAGGCGACGCCGGCGCGCGTGAGCGGGTCCGGATCGAAGATCATGCCGGTCCCGTTCGCCATATACAGCGGGCTCGACTCGACGGTCGGCAGCGCCGTCGGGCGCGGGTCGTCGCTGCCATGCTCGTAAACCGCCCGGTCGGCTATGCGCAGGAGCGCGCCCGTCTTGGCGTCGACGATGGCCTCCCAGTCGCCGTGCGGCGCCTCGGCGTCGAGGCGGACCTGGTAGGCGAGGCGGGCACCGTCGAGGGCAGGCCACACCACGAGCGCCGTCGCGTCCACGTCGAGTGCGCCCGTCGCACCGAGGTGCGCGAGGGCCGCCGCGCGGGCGGCATCCGCCGAAATGGCCGGCGTGACGTCGGTCAGCGCCACGTCCGTGCGGACGCCGTTGATGACGAGCTGCGCGCGCTTCTGGAGGTCGAGGTTGACGAGCGTCTCCGAGCCCCACACGGGCACGCCCTGGACGGTCTGGCGGAAGCGGACGACCGTGCCGGCCTGGCCGGTGAACGTCTCCGTCAGTTCGAGGTCCGAAACGGCGGCAGCGCGGAAGCCGAGCGTGCCGCTCGTCTGCGCGAGCGCCTCGCGGGCCATGTCCTCGGCCGAGCCCGGCGAGACGTAGAGGTTGAGGCCGGTGAGGATGGCCGGGCGACCGTTCGCGAACGACGCGCCGTCGGCGCTCATTTCAAGGACCGGGTCGGCCCCGCGTTCGAGCGGGCTCTGGGGCTGCGCCTTCTGCGCGAGGGCCGGCCCGGCGACGAGCGCGACCGCAGCGGCGAGAATCAATCGGTTCATGTGGGGGTGTGGTGTGCGGCACGCGCCGCGGGAACGGGATCCGGTGAAGGATAAACCCGATCCGTGCGGACTCCGTGTGAACTTGCGAGCCACCCACCCGCTTTATCCGCGCAATGCCCGCACGTCGTCGGCGACGGCTGATAAGGCGGCGTCGAGCGCCTCGGGGTCTTTGCCGCCGGCCGTGGCGAGCGTCGGCCGGCCGCCTCCGCCGCCACCAACGCGCTTGGCGAGGGCGCCGATAAGCTTGCCCGCCTGCACGCCGAGGGCAACGGCCGCGTCGGTCGCCGAGGCAGCGAGGGCGACTTTGCCACCGTCCACAGCCGCGAAGACGGCCACACCGGGCACGTCGCCGAGGCGCGTCCGCGCCTGCTCGGCAAGGTCGCGGAGCGTGTCCGCCCCGGTCCCGTCGAGGCGGGCGACGACGAGGCGCAGGCCGTCGACGTCCGTCGCCGCGGCGAGCGTGGCGTCGAGGCCGGCAGCGGCCTGGAGGGAGCGCGCGGCGGCCACCTCTTTCGCCAGCGTCCGGGCTTCGTCCTGTACGGCCGCGACGGCCCCGGCGAGTCCGTCGGGGAGCTGCTTGAAGAGGCCGCGGGCGGCGTCGAGCTCGGCCATCTGGCCCGCGAGCCACGCCAGCG
This sequence comes from Rubricoccaceae bacterium, assembly GCA_036388235.1. Taxonomy (GTDB): domain Bacteria; phylum Bacteroidota; class Rhodothermia; order Rhodothermales; family Rubricoccaceae; genus DASVSE01. The sequence continues at coordinate 5,867 of DASVSE010000144.1, forward strand.
CTGCCTCGCCCGCGACCGCCTCGACGCGGCGCACGCCCGACGAGACGGAGCCCTCGGAGACGATGCGGAACAGGCCGATCTCGCCCGTGGCGGGCACGTGCGTGCCGCCGCACAGCTCGACCGAGACCGGGAGCGGGACGCCGGCGGCATCCGTCGCGCCGGCCGGGTCGAAGGTGACGACGCGGACCGACTCGCCGTACTTCTCGCCGAACAGGGCCATCGCGCCGCGCGCCTTGGCCTCGGCGATCGGGACCGCGCGCTCATCGCCGAGCGGCGTGTTGGCGAGCACGAACGCGTTGACGCGCGCCTCGACGGCCCGCTGCTGCTCGGGGCTCACGCGCTCCGGGCTGGCGAAGTCGAAGCGCAGGCGGTCCGGCTCGACGCGCGAGCCGCGCTGCTGGACGCTCTCGCCGAGCCCCTCGCGGAGCGCGGCCTGGAGGAGGTGCGTCGCGGTGTGGTGGCGCATGATGCGCCGCCGCCGCGCGGCGTCGACGGTTGCCGTAACCGTTCCCGAGCGGTCGGCCGGCATCCGGTCGACGACGTGGACCGTCTGCCCGCCGTCGCCCTTGACGGTGTCGAGGACGCGGACGGTCTCGCCGCCGACGCTCAGCGTGCCCGTGTCGCCGACCTGCCCGCCGGACTCGGCGTAGAACGGCGTCCGGTCCAGGACGATCTCGTGTCGGGCGCTGTCGCCCTCGCCGCGCGTGCGCGAGCGGACGATGCGGGCGTCGTCAACGGCGAGCGCGTCATAGCCGACGAACTCGGTCGGCTGCGTGCCCGGCTCGGCGCCGTCGCCCTCCCCGTCTGCGGTCCATGCCGCCTCGGTCTCGTTGTAATCGACGGCGAAGCCGGCCGCGGCGCGGGCGCGCGTCCGCTGCTCGCCCATCAGCGCCTCGAAGCGCGCCTCGTCCACGCCGAGGCCGCGCTCGCGCGCCATGACGGCCGTGAGGTCGGACGGGAAGCCGTACGTGTCGTGGAGCAAGAAGACGACCTCGCCCGGGACGCTCCCCGCGTGCGCCTGCACGTCAGCGAGCGCTTCGTCGGGCGTCTGGCCCGGGTAGGCGCGGGAGAGGAGCGTGAGCGCCTTCCTCTTGGCCTTCTCCGGGCTCGCGAGCAGAGGCGCGAGGCCCTCGAAGAGTTCGATG
>DASVSE010000145.1:0-9041 GCA_036388235.1 Rubricoccaceae bacterium
GTCCCCGAGACGAAGCCGAAGTCGTCCACCTGGGTGATGGTGACGACGCCGTCGGTGCCGCGGAGGACCGGGCCCTCGGCCTCGTCGACGTCGTCGGCGTCCTCGACGTTGGCGTAGCTCGCCGTGAAGGCGCGGGCGCCGGCCCCCTCGGCCGTCACCGAGTAGCCGCCGACGCCGGGCCGCGACCCGTCGCGCCGGAGCGCCACGAAGTCGTACCCGTCGTAGCCGCTCTCGAAGAGGTCCCCGACGAACAGGCCGACCACGAACCGCGGCCCGCGCGCCGTCTCGACGACCGTGTACACGGCCTCGCCCTCGATGGGGGTGGCGGCGCCGTTCACTTCGGTCCGCCCGGAGAACTCACCGAGGCCGGACCCGACGGCGTCGCACCCGGCGAGGGCCGCCCCGGAGAGCATCCCGGCGACGACGATGAAGGCGCCGGCCGCGACGGTCTCGAGCGCGGAGGCGAGGCGGGAGGGGCGGGCGTGGACGTCCCAGGCGTCGGAGTCGGAGTAGGGCATCGGAGTAGCTTGGAGGCGAATCGGGTGGAGCGCCGCGCACTGCCGGGCCCGTTCCGACGCCGCCGCTTTCTCAAATGGCCCCCGTGCTCCGTCTCGAAAACGTGACCAAGCGGTACGGCGGAACGGTCGCCGTGGACGGCGTCTCGTTCACGGCCGAGCCCGGCCGGCTCGTCGGCCTCCTCGGCCCCAACGGGGCCGGCAAGACGTCGACGATCCGGATGGTCACCGCCATCACGACGCCCGACACGGGCCGCGTCACGCTCGGCGGCGAGACGGTCGGGCCGGCGACGCAGCGCCGGATGGGCTACCTCCCCGAGGAGCGCGGGCTGTACCGGAAGCTCCGCGTCGGCGAGCAGCTCGTCTACCTCGCCCGCCTCAAGGGGATGACCAAGACGGACGCCGTCGCCGCGGTGAAGCGCTGGCTGGACCGGTTCGACGCCTCGGCGTGGTGGGGTCGGCGGACCGAGGAGCTCTCGAAGGGGATGCAGCAGAAGGTCCAGTTCGTCGCGACGGTCGTCCACGAGCCGGACCTCGTCGTCCTCGACGAGCCGTTCTCGGGGCTCGACCCGATCAACGCCGACGTCCTCGAAGCCGTCATCGGCGACCTGCGGGCGGCGGGCCGGACGGTCGTCTTCGCGAGCCACCGCATGGAGTCCGTCGAGGCACTCTGCGACGACGTGGTGATGATGGCGAAGGGTCGCGTCGTCCTCGCCGGCCCGCTCCGCGAGGTGAAGCGGCGCTACGGCCGCGACACCGTCTCGGTCGCGTGGTCCGGGCCGGACGCGTGGCTGGACGCCCTCGTCGGCCCGACCGGCGACGGGGCAGACAGCACGGCCAACGGCTCAGCCGAGGCATCAGCTGCCGCCTCGGGCGTCCGGGTTCTGCGGCGCAGTGCCGGCCAGGCCACGCTCCGCCTCGACGCCGGCACGCCCCCACGGCGCGTCCTCGACGCCGCCCTGGCGGGCGCCGACGACGTCGACCGCTTCGATGTCCACGAGCCGCCGCTGGACGAGATCTTCCGCCTCGCCGTCGGCGAGGCCTAACCGCTGCCGCCGCATTCCCCCTTCCCGCCCGCCTGTGTCCCCGACCGCCCTTATCGCCCAGAGCGAGTACGTCCGCCGGGTCCGCTCGCCGTGGTTTATCGCGACGACGCTGCTCACGCCCGCCCTCGCCGTGGCCGTCTTCGCGATCCCGTTCCTGACGGTCTCGCTCGGCGGCGGCGACGCGCCGCAGACGGTTGCGATCCTCGATGGGACGGGTGCGCTCGCCGACTCGGTCGCGGCGGCCTTGCCGGCGTCGTACACGGCCCATGAGACGGGCGCGGAGCTGGGCGCGCTTCGCGAGGCGGTCCTGGCGGGCCAGCTCGGCGGCTACCTCGTCCTCGCGCCCGGCGTGCTCGATGGGACGGCCCAGGCGCGCTACTTCAGCCGCGGCAGCGGCCTCGAGGAGATGGCCGTTCTGGGCGAGGCTGTCCGCGAGGCGGTCCGCGACGAGCGCGTGCGCCGGGCCGGCGCCTCGCCCGCCGTCGTGGCCCTCCTCGACGCGCGCGTCGGGCTGGAGCAGGTCTCCGTGAGCGAGGACGGCGACGCGGCCGACGGCGCGCTCGTGCAGCTGCTCGTCGCCAACGTGCTCGCGTTCCTGATCTACATCGCCGTCCTGCTCTACGGCGCGATGGTGATGCGTGGCGTGATCGAGGAAAAGTCCAACCGCATCGTCGAGGTCATCGCGTCCAGCGTGCGGCCGTTCGAGCTGCTCATGGGCAAGGTCCTCGGCATCGGGGCCGTCGGGCTGACGCAGCTCGTCGGGTGGGGCGTGCTGATGGCGGCGGGCGCCGCGGCGCTCGGGCCGCTGCTGCTCGCGCTCGCGCCCGCAGCAGCGATTCCAGCGGCCGGGGCGGCCGCTGGCGCCGCAGCGGGCGCCGCAGACCTGCCCATCGACCCGGCGGCGCTCTCGGCCGCCTTCGCGCCGGGCCTGCTCGCGGCGTTCGTGGCCTACTTCTGCGGCGGCTACCTGCTCTTCGCGGCCGTCTTCGCCGCCATCGGCAGCGCCGTGGACCAGGAATCCGACGCGCAGACGCTTCAGGTGCCCGTGATGCTGCCCATCGTGGTCCCGATGCTGTTCCTGCCCGCCGTCCTCAGCCAGCCCGATACCCCGCTGTCGGTCTTCCTGTCGCTCTTTCCCGTCTCGTCGCCCGTGCTGATGGTCGTCCGGATGTCCGTCACCGACGTCCCGGCGTGGCAGGTCGCCGCGTCGCTCGCGCTGCTCGCAGGCGCCTTCGTCGGCATGATCTGGGTCGCGGCGCGCGTCTACCGGGTCGGCATCCTGATGACCGGCAAAAAGGCGACCTTCGCCGATCTCTGGCGCTGGGTGCGGACGGCCTGAGCACGGTGCCGAGTGACGGGATTCGAGCGCCCGGCGGCTCTCCCTCGGGTAGTGCAATCGGATCAGGCACTCGGCCTGCGTCTGTCCCTACCCTCCACCCACACCCTCTCCCCACCGATGTCCTGCTTTGCTACCTGCCGCCTCGTCGGCGCTGCCCTTGCCGCGTTCGCGGCGCCGCTCGCGTCCGCTCAGGACGCCTTCACGCCCGTCCCGTCGGCCGACACCGTCGCGGTTGCTGCGCCTGCTGCCGTCGCGCCTGCTGCCGCCGCACGGACGGCCGCGCCGCCGTTCACGGGCGTCGACCCGACGCGGACCCGGACCGTTCTCGCCCCCACCGCCCGCACGCTCGGGCGCGGCGAGACGCGCCTCGGCACGACGCTGTACATCCTCCCGACGGTCACGCACGGCATCGCGGACCGCGTCGATCTGTACGGGGCGGGCATCTTCGTCTTTGGTGGCGGTGGCGGCGGCGTCCTCGTCTTCGGCGGAAAAGGCGCCGTCGTGGACGGCCCGGGCTTCGGGCTCGCCGTCGGCAGCACGTTCGTCCTCCCGTTCTCGGGCGACTCGGACGTCAACGGGGCCTTCGTTGCCCTCCCGTACGGCGTGGCGACCATCGGCGACAACGCGCGGTCGGTCTCGCTCGGCGTGACGGGCGTGGTCGGCGGCGACTTCTCCAGCGGCGACTTCGAGGCCGGCGAGGGCGTCCTGCTCTCGCTCGGCGCCGAGACGCAGGTGAGCAACCGCGTGAAGCTGCTCGCCGACGTCTACGTCCCCGTCGCCGAAGGCGACTCGGGCGTCTCGATTCTGCCCGGCGTCCGCTTTTTCGGTACCAACGTCTCCGTGGACCTCTACGGGGCCTTCGTCGTCGCCAGTGGCGACACGGGCGGCTTTGCCCCGATCGCCAACTTCTCGTACCGGTTCTGATGCCCCGTCTCGTCCGCCTCGCCGCGCTCCTCGTGCTCCCACTCGCCGGGTGCACGTCGACGCTCGCTATTGACGCCACGGACGCCGTCGCGGTCGCGCGCGTCGAGGCGGCCGTCGTGAGCCGGCAGGCGGACATCACGCTCGCCTCTGGCGTGCTCTACCGCGGCCGCATCGCCTTCGTACGCGTCGACTCGACGGCGTGGGAGGAGGACGCCGGCGCCTTCGCCGTCCAGACCAGCACCATCCGGTCGCTCGTGATCGACACCCGTGAGTCTGCACCCAGGCTTGGCAGGGTGGTTGGGGCTCCTATCGTTTTCGGACTGTGCGCTGTTGCTTTTGCTGATGCCGGCTTCGAACTCAGTTTCCTGCTCGGTGCTATCTGCGCGCCTATTGGCTCGTTCGTCGGGGTTCTGGGTGGGCTCGCTGGTTCGAGCCGCGCTGTGTACGTCTTTGCCGAGGCAGACGCGACTACGGCCGATGGAGACGCGCCGTGATGCGCACCGGATTGGCCGTGCCCGCTTCATGTGCCTAATTGGTCCTATGCGCCTCGCGCTCCCCTTACTCGCCGCCTTTCTGCTCGCTGGCTGCACCACGACCCGAATTGTCGACGCGACTGACCCGACTGCGCTCGCCGGCGTTCAGTCGCGCGTCGCCGGCCGCGAGGCGGACATCACGCTCGTCTCGGGTGACCTCTACCGCGGCCGCGTCGCCTTCCTCCGGCCCGACTCGACGGCGTGGGAGGAAGCCGCCGGCGTCTTCGCCGTGGCAACGGACGAGGTACGCCTCATCGTGACGGACAACCGCCGGCGGACGCTCACGCGCGGCGCGCTCATCGGCGCCGGCATCGGGTTCGGAACGTGCTTCGCTGCCGGCGTCGCGATCAGCAACGAACTGGACTACTCCGGGAACGGGAGCGACACCCTTCAGACAGGCTTGGCCCTCGGGGCGCTGTGCGTGCCCGGCGGCCTCTTTTACGGCCTCATTGGTGGCGCCGTGGCCGGCCGCCGGGCCGAGTACATCTTCGTCGACGTGCTCCCCGAGGCGGACGACACGCCTCTGCCCCAGCCGGGCGACGGGGACGCACCCTGACGCTCGCCGCACGGCCTGTCCATGCGCCTCGCGCTTTTCCTGCTCGCTGCCCCCGTGCTCGCCGGATGCGCGTCGACCACCCTCACGGTTGACGTCTCAGACGCCACCGCCGTTCGGCGCGCCGAGGCCGCCGTCGTGGGCCGGCAGGCCGACATCACTCTCGCTTCGGGCGACCAGTACCGCGGCAGGGTCGTCTTTCTCCGGCCCGACTCGACCGCGTGGACGGCGAGCGAGCGAGCAGTCGCCGTCCCGACCACGGACGTGGCCTCGGTCGCCGTCGGCGATGGGCCCCGCGAGGTCGTGCGCCGCACGCTCATCGGGACCGGTAAGGTGGCCGGCGCGTGTGCCCTCTTCGGCGCGGGCCTGAGCGCGTCGTGGGACGGCGACGCGTCCGACATGCTTCAGGCCGGGCTGATCGTCGGAGCCGTGTGCGTCCCGCCCGGCTTCGCGTACGGCCTGCTCGGTGCGGCCGTGACCATGCGCCAGACCGTGTACGTGTTCGCCCCACCACTGACCGAGTCGGGACCTCGCCCGCCGGCTGGCACGCCCGAGGATGGGGACGCGCAATGACGCTTGCCGCGCGGGCCTCGTGGGCCTAGCCTGCACCATGCCGCTGCGCCTCGTCCTCGTTCTGCTCGCTGTCCTCGCGGCCGTCCCGGCCCGCGCGCAGTACTTCGCGTTCGGGCAGAACCGCGTCCGCTACGAGTCGCCCGAGTGGCGCCGCGTCCAGACGGACCACGTGGACGTCTACTTCTACGAGCGCCCAGGCGGCGCGCCGGGGGGCTACGTCCTTGCTGCCTTCGCCGCCGAGGCCGCCGAGGAGGCCTATGCTGAAACCGCCGCGCTGTTCGGCGAGGGCGTGACGTCGAGGATCCCGCTCGTCATCTACCCGACGGCCGCCGCCTTCGCCGTCACGAATGTCGCCGACCTGCCCGTCGGAGCCGACGGCATCGGCGGCGTGACCGAGGGGTTCAAGAACCGCATCGCCGTCCCGTTTACGGGCAGCCTGCGGCAGTTCCGCCGCGTGGTCCACCACGAGATGGTCCACGCCGTCCTGAACAGCCTCGTCTACGGCGGATCGGTCCAGGCGCTCATCCGCAGCGGCCTTCGCCTCCGCATCCCGCTGTGGTTCAACGAGGGCCTCGCCGAGTACGCGTCGCTCGGGTGGGACACGGCCACCGACAGCTACATCCGCGACGCCCTCCTCGACGGCGCCCTCCCGCCCGCCGACCGCCTCACGGGCTACGATGCCTACCGCGGCGGGCAGGCCTTCTGGGACTTTGTCGCGGCCGAGTACGGCCGCGAGAAGATTACCGAGATCCTGAGCCGCCTCCAGACGGGCCGCGACGTGCCCGATGCGATCCGGCAGGCGACGGGCCTGACGGTCGCCGACCTCTCGGAGCGCTGGCAGGCGGCCCTCCGGCCGGCCCACTTTCCCGAAGCCGCCGCCCGCGACGCCGTCGCGGAGATTGCGCGCCCGCTTCTCACCGCCCGCCGCGCGGGAACGCTCTACAACGGCCGCCCCGCACTCTCGCCGCTCGGCGACCGCGTCGCCGTCGTCGCGGCCCGCGAGGGGACTTTCGACGTCCTCCTCGCCGAGACGACCGGCGACGCCCCGCCGCGCGTCCTCGTCGCCGGGCAAGCCGCGGCGGCCTTCGAGTCGTTCCGGCTCGCCTCGGCCGGGCTCGCGTGGAGCCCCGACGGCCGCACGCTTGCCGTCGCCGTCACGTCCGGACCCTCAGACGCCATCGCCTTCGTCGACGTCGCGACGGGATCGGTCCGCCTCGTCCGCCCGGTCGGCCTCGACGCCGTCCTCGCGCTCGCGTGGAGCCCCGACGGCGAGCACCTCGCCGCCGAGGCGACCGTGGGCGCCCAGTCGGACCTGTTTCTCGTCCACCCCGAGACCGGCGCCGCGGCCAACCTCACAGACGACCTCTACGCCGACCACGCCCCGGCGTGGGCGCCCGACGGCCGCTCGCTCGTCTTCCACTCGGACCGCGGCGACGCGCTCGCGCTTGGCACCGACGACACCGCCGCCGCCGCGGCGGGCCGCCTCGACGTGCGCGGCCTCGGCCGGACACCGACGAGCCTCTACCGCCTCACGCTCGCGACCGGCACGCTCGACCGCCTCACGTCGGACGCGTTCGCCGACGACACCGACGCCGCCGTCGCGCTGGGCGACGACGGCCGCGAGCGTGTGGTCTTTCTGAGCGACCGCAACGGCGTCGCCAACCTCTACGAACTGACGCCCGACGGCGAGCCGCGCCCGCTCACGGACCTCATCACGGGCGCGCTCGGCGTCTCGCTCTCGCGCGACGGCCGCCGCGCGGCGCTTCTCGCCCTCGACGCCGGCCGCCCGTCCGTCTTCTTTCTCCGCGACCCGCTGGCGCCCGGCCGCTGGCTGCCCGGCGACTCGCTGGCGGGCGACTCCCACGCGACCGTGCCGGGCCTGCCCGCCGGCCCGCTCGCGCCGACTGTCTGGGCCCTCCGCCGCTCCGGTGAGGCCCCGCCGCCGGGCACGCCCACGCTCGCAGTCGCCTCAGAGCGCCGCCTGAGGGAGAACCCGTTTCTCCGCGACGCCGCCGACGCCCGACCGCCCGAGACGCGCGGCCGCCCCCGCCGCCTCGACCCGCGCGAGTCCGCCCGCCTGGACTCGCTCGTCACGGTCCTGCTCGCCCGTGCCGACTCCGCCCGCACGGCCCGCCTCGACACGCTCGGCCGCCCGTTCGCGGCCGCGCCCGACTCCCTCGCCGGGCTCGCCTTTCTCGCCGGTCCGCGCCCCGAGCCCGCGGGGCCGCCGCCGCCCACGGACGCCCGCGACGCTCAGGGCCGCCTCATCGCCCGGCGATACCGCCTCCGCTTCACGCCCGACGTCGTGACGGCCGCCGGCTCCTACGACACCGTCTACGGCGTCCAGAGCATCACGCAGGTCCGCTTTTCCGACGTCCTCGGCGATTGGCGCGTCGCCCTCGCCACGAACCTCGTCCTCGACCTCCGCAACGCGGACTACGTCCTCTCGCTCCGCGCCCTCCGCGGCCGCCGCGACGTCTCGCTCGACGGCTTCCACCTCGCCCGCGAGCTTCCCGACTTCCAGAACTCGACCGTCTTCCGCTACCGCAACTACGGCCTCGTCGGCGCGGTCCGCTACCCGATCAGCCGCACGCGGCGCCTCGACGCCGAGGTTGGCCTGCTCGGCGTCTCCCTCACGGACCTCGCCCAACTCGCCGAGCCGGCGCGCACGCGCCGCTTTGTCGTCCCGCGCCTCACCGTCACCGAAGACCGGACCGTCTTCGACCGCTTCGGGCCCCGCCGCGGTGGACGCGCCGCAGCCGGCCTCGCCGTCGCCGTCGGGCCGGATGCCTTTTTCGGGACCGTCCTGGGCGATGCGCGGCGCTACCTCCCCATCGCGCCCGTCCCCGGCGCCACGCTCGCCCTCCGCGCCTCGGCCGGGCTGTCGGTCGGGCCGGACCCGCAGCGCTTCTACGCCGCCGGCGTGCAGACGTGGCTCAACCCGCGCCTCGGCAGCCTGCCCGTCGAAGGGCCGGACGATTTCGTCTTCGCCACGCCCGTCCTGCCGCTCCGCGGCTTCGGCTTCAACGAGGCCGCTGGCGACCGCTTCGCCCTCGCCAACGCCGAGGTGCGCCTGCCCCTACTCGCCGCCCTCGTCCCGGGCACGCTCCCGCTTCCCGCCCTCACCCGCCTCCAGGCGGCCGCCTTCCTCGACGCCGGGATCATCGCCGAAGGCCGCATCGACGTTTTCCAGACGCCGACCGATTCGGCCGGCACGGCCCTCCCACGCGTCCTCGACGATGTTCTCGTCGGCGCCGGCGCCGGCCTCCGCACGGTCGTCCTCGGCTATCCGCTCCGCATCGACTGGGCCGCCCCCTTCGACGGCCGCCGCTTCGGCGACGTCCGCGTCTACGCCTCCGTCGGCCTGGACTTCTAGGCAGACGAGCGCCCGGGTGTACCCGGAATGCGTCCCGAAGCATCCGGAAGGTCTCCCGAAGCTCCCGGAGTGTCCCCCGGAGCACCGGGATCGCCTCCCGAAGCACTCGGACACCCTCCCGATGCCCCCGGATCGTGCCCCGAAGCCCACGGACGGCCTCCCGAAGCACGCGGAGCATCACC
>DASVSE010000146.1:0-2543 GCA_036388235.1 Rubricoccaceae bacterium
GGCGAGGACCTCGCCGAGATGTCCCCCGAGGAACGCGCCCGCGAAGGCCTGTTTCTCGCCTTCCAGTACCCGATCGAGCTGCCGGGCGTGAGCACGCACCAGTTTCTGCGGACGGCCGTCAACGCGATCCGCGAGCACCGCGGGCAGGCGCCGGCGTCGGTCTCGGAGTTCCTGGCGATGATGCGCGAGAAGGCCGCGTTCGTCAACCTCGACCCGAAGCTCATGAACCGCTCGGTGAACGAGGGCTTCTCGGGCGGCGAGAAAAAGCGCGCCGAGATCTTCCAGATGGCCATGCTGGACCCCCAGCTCGCCATCCTCGACGAGACCGACTCGGGCCTCGACATCGACGCCCTTCGGGTCGTCTCGGACGGCGTGAACAAGCTCCGCAGCCCGGAGCGGTCGTTCGTGCTCATCACTCACTACCAGCGGCTGCTGACGTACGTCCAGCCGGACTTTGTACACGTGCTCGTCAATGGCCAGATCGTCCGCTCGGGCGGTCCGGAGCTGGCACTCGAACTCGAAGAGCGCGGCTACGACTGGCTGCTCGACGAGGTGGCCGGATAACAGGGAATGCGCGGTGACGAAGCCGTTTCTGCGCCTCTCCCCTGTCCGTCTCGCCGTATCTATCCCCTGAATATGATTGACATCGAGAAGGCCCCGACGCGCCTCCACGCGGCTCTCCACGCCCTCGACGGCGCCTTTGAGGGCGACGGAGCGCCCGACCCGTTCGCGGAGCTGCGTCGGACGGCCCGCGGCCACTTCGAGCGCCTCGGCGTGCCCACGCGCCGCGACGAGGCCTGGAAGTACACCGACCTCCGGACCGCCCTCGCGCACGACTACACGTTCACGACTGGCGCGACCGGCCTCACGGCCGACGAGATCGACACGGCGGTCGCCGCGGCTCAGGTCGACGGCCTCGACGCGTTCCGTGTCGTCGTCGTTGACGGCGTCGTGGACGCTGCTCGGTCCCACCTCGCCGCCCTTCCTGCCGGCGTCGACGCCGGCAGCCTGCGCGAAGCAGCCGTCGCGCCCGGCTCGGCCGTCGCCAAGTACTTCTCGAAGTACGCCGACGTCGAGCGCAACGCCTTTGCCGCGCTAAACACGGCCTTCCGCCTCGACGGCCTGTTTCTGCATGTCCGCCAGGGCATCGAACTGGCACGTCCGGTCCACGTCGTCCACGTCACGGCGGCGACGGCGCCAACGTTCGTCCAGACACGGCACCTCGTCGTGGCCGAGGCGAACGCGTCGGCGACGGTCGTCGAGACGTTCGTGACCGCGGGCACGGCCGAGGGCCTCGACGGAGCGGGCGTGACGGCCGCGACGTTCCGCAACGACCTCACTGAGATCGTCGTCGGGCGCGGAGCGCGCCTGGAGCACGTCCGCATTCAGGATGAGGGCCCGGCCGCCAACGGCGTCGGCCTGGTCCAGGTCTACCAGGAAGCCGACTCGCAGGCGACGACGCTCACGTTCACGTTCTCGACGGCGACGGCCCGCAACAACACGGCCGTCGTGCCGGCCGGCCCGGGCTGCACGAGCACGATCGGCGGGCTGTACGTGTGCCACGGGACGCAGCACGTCGACACGAACACGCTCGTGGACCACGTCGCGCCCGGGTGCGTCTCGAACGAGCGCTTCAAGGGCATCGTCTACGACCAGTCGGTCGGCGTCTTCAACGGCAAGGTGTTCGTGCGCCGCGAGGCGCAGCAGACGAATGCGTACCAGCAGAGCCAGGGCGTCGTCCTCAGCCCAGACGCGAAGCACTTTTCGAAGCCCGAGTTGGAGATCTACGCCGACGACGTCAAGTGCTCGCACGGCTCGACAACGGGCGCCATCGACCCCGAGGCGCTGTTCTACCTCCGTGCGCGTGGCCTCTCGGAGTCGCAGGCGCGCTCGCTCCTGCTCTACGCCTTCGCCCACGACGTCGTCGAGATGGTGGCGTCGGAGCCGCTTCGCGACCACCTCGACGCCCGGATCGCCGAGCGTCTCACCTGAGCCGGCCTACCGGCTGCGTCCCCGCCCTCCGATGGATCCGATCGTCCGCGACTTCCTGATCACCGGCCGTGAGGTCGACGACCTCTCGCCGCTCGAAGAGGCGATCCGCGACGTGTGCCGCGGCATCTACGACCCCGAGATTCCGGTCCCGATCTGGGACCTCGGCCTGATCTACGGCTGGACGATCACGCCCGTCGAGAGCGAAGACGGCGTGCGCGTCGATGTCCGGATGACGCTGACGGCGCCGAACTGCCCGGCCGCCGAGAGCCTCCCGGCCGAGGTCGAGGTGGGCGTGAACGGGATCGACGGCGTCGCGCAGGCGGCGGTCGAGATCGTCTTCGTGCCGTCGTACTCGATGGAGATGCTCGGCGACGAGGCGCGGCTGACGCTCGGCCTGATGTAAGACGGCGCCGGGCGCGCGGGATTACAGCGCCGTCGAGAGACGCACAGGCGTTCCGATTCGCCCGGTCGAATAGGTGGCCGCGCCTGTGGCACAGTGCTGAGAGAGGCCCGGGAGCCGCCCGCGCCGGGTGGCCCTCCCCCCGCCCCCG
>DASVSE010000147.1:0-9056 GCA_036388235.1 Rubricoccaceae bacterium
CGATCGCCAACATGGCTCCCGAGTACGGCGCCACGATGGGCTTCTTCCCCGTCGACGAGGTCACGCTGGGCTTCCTGCGGAGCACCAACCGCTCCGACGAGACGGTCGACCTCGTCGAGACGTACTGCAAGGCGCAGGGTCTCTTCCGGACGGACGAGACGCCGGACCCGAGCTTCGCCGCGACGCTCGCGCTCGACCTCGGCGACGTCGTCCCGTCGATGGCGGGCCCGAAGCGTCCGCAGGACCGCGTCGAGCTGCCGGCCGTCCAGTCCACGTTCCGGAAGAGCCTCACGGCGCCCGCCGGCACGCAGGGCTTCGGCCTCGACACGCCCGACGCGACGGCGACGTACGTCGCCCCGGACGGCAGCGCGATGGAGCTGCGTAACGGGTTCGTCGCGATTGCGGCCATCACGAGCTGCACCAACACGTCCAACCCGAGCGTGATGCTCGCCGCCGGGCTCATCGCGCGCAACGCAGTCGCGCGCGGGATGCGCGTCAAGCCGTACGTCAAGACGAGCCTTGCCCCCGGCAGTCGGGTCGTGACGGCCTACTTCGAGGCCGCAGGCCTCCAGGAGCCGCTCGATGCACTCGGCTTCAACCTCGTCGGCTACGGCTGCGCGACGTGCATCGGCAACTCGGGCCCGCTCCCCGAGCCCGTCGCGGCCGCGATCACCGACGGCAAGCTCGTCGCGGCCGGCGTCCTCTCGGGCAACCGCAACTTCGAGGGCCGCATCCACCCGCTCGTCAAGGCCAACTTCCTCGCGAGCCCGCCGCTCGTCGTCGCGTACGCGCTCGCCGGGACGGTCGACATCGACATCGACGCCGACCCCATTGGGCAGGACCGCGACGGGCAGGACGTCTACCTCAAGGACCTCTGGCCGTCGCAGGAGGAAATCCTCGACACGATTCGGCAAGCCGTCCACCCGGCACAGTTCGAGGCGCTCTACCACGACATCGAGAACTCGAACCCGCGCTGGAATGCCATCGAGACGAGCGAGGGGGCCGTCTACGACTGGCAGGACGACTCGACGTACATCCAGGAGCCGCCGTTCTTCCAGGACCTCGACGCCGAGGCGTCGCCGATCCAGCCCATCGCGGGCGCACGCGTCCTCGCGCTCCTGGGCGACTCGGTCACGACAGACCACATCTCGCCCGCAGGTGCCATTCCGGCCGCCGAGCCCGCAGGCCAGTTCCTGCGTGCGGCGGGGGTCGAGCCGAAGGACTTCAACTCGTTCGGGTCGCGCCGCGGCAACGACCGCGTGATGACGCGCGGGACGTTCGCCAACATCCGCCTCAAGAACGCGCTCGCGCCGGGCACCGAGGGCGGCCACAGCGTCTACCTCCCGACCGGCGAGCCGGGCTACCTCTACGACGTCGCGGAGCGGTACAAGGAGGCGGGCACGCCGCTCATGATTATCGGCGGCGTCGACTACGGGATGGGTTCGAGCCGCGACTGGGCCGCCAAGGGCACGATGCTGCTCGGCGTGAAGGCGGTCCTGGTGAAGTCGTTCGAGCGCATCCACCGGTCCAACCTCGTCGGGATGGGCGTGCTGCCGCTGGAGTTCCGCGAGGGCGAGAGCCTGGACACGTTCGGCCTCGACGGGACCGAGACGTTCGACGTCCCCGTCACGGACCACCTGATGCCTCGCCAGAGCCTCACGCTTACGGCAACGAAGGCAGACGGGACGGCCGTTGACTTGCCCGTAACGGTCGCGATCAACACTCCGGTCGAAGTGGAGTACTACCGCCACGGCGGGATCCTCAACTACGTCCTCCGCGACTTCCTCAAGGCGCAGCCTGTCGAGGCGTAGCGGCATGTCCGACTTCGGTTCGCCACCCGGCTCGGTTAGCCGCGACGTTTCTGGCGTCGCGGCCGACGGGCTTGTCTCTGCTGCGCTCGTGGCTGCCGTGCGTGCGCAGTACCAGCTGCACTGGCGCGGCGTTCACGGCGTCGTTCATTGGGCGCGCGTGCTGGAGAACGGGCTCGCACTCGCGCCCGAGACGGGCGCCCGCGCCGATGTCGTGACACTGTTCGCGCTCTTCCACGACGCCTGCCGCCACAACGACCGCCACGACCCGGAGCACGGCCCCCGCGCGGCCGTCTTTGCCCGACGCCTCCACGCCAACGGTCTCTTTACCCTCGACGCAGAGGGCCTCGACCTGCTCGCTGCGGCCTGTCACGGTCATACCAACGAGCGCACACATCCGGACGCAACCGTCCGGACGTGTTACGACGCCGACCGGCTCGACCTCGCGCGCTGCGGCATCACGCCGGACCCGCGCTACCTCTGCACCGACGCCGCCAGAGCCCCCGAGCGGATCGCGTGGGCGATTGAGCGCAGCATAACGGGACACGAGCCTGAGGCTGCCGCCCGGTGGACGACGGGACGTGAGTAACCCTATCTGTTCGCTGTCAGAAAGACGACAGGAGCGGACGCGTGATCGGGAAAGGGCATAACCAGAATGCGCAAGGCGGCCACCCGCCCATGCACTATGGGGTCGAGTCCCGCATCTCCGTCATGTCCGCCCGGTATCGCTTCGGGATGTGGCGCTGCTGAAGGGCAAGGTTCTTCCGCTCCGGAATATCGACGGCGCGGAAGTACGCCTGCCACATTCGCTGAACGTGAGCCTCGTCCGGCGCGTGGACGAGCGCATCGATCTCGGCCGACGGCACGAGGCGCGTCGGCGGTGCCTCTGGGTCCCGCTCGGACGCCGGCGTGTGGACGAGCGCAAGGCGCCGCCCAGTGTCCACGATGGCCCAGCGGAGCGTTGGGAAACGGGCCGCGAAATGGTCGGTGAGCAGGGGGAGGGCATGCGGGCCCGGACGCACGCACGCGACGTAGTGCTCCGCCACGCCTTCGCCGCGTCGCTCGAAGCGCACGAAGGCGTGCATGCGGTGGACCTCTCGCCACGTTCGCGCGGAGAGCCGATGCGCCTCCCGCGAGGGCTCGGACCGCCAGTCGCCTAGTGCGGACGCGCCTCGCTCAATCAGGTCCAGGATGAGGCGGAACAGCACGTGCTCAACACCAGGCTCCTCGCTGAGGAAGGCCGCGTAGAGGCGGGCTGAGGCCTCGGGACCGCGTCGGTCCAACCCGCGCCGCACGCGGTCGGCAATCTCAAAGTCCGTCTCGATGTCGACGACGGGCCCGAGTTCGAGCGTGGCGGCCGCGCGCGAGATCGAGGCAGGCGTTTCACGCCGCCGTGTCGCCTCGAAGACGACGCCGAGGAAGCCGTCGAACGTCCCGTCGTAGCGGTACGCCGTCGCGGCTCGGGTCGGCCGGTTGGCAGGGGCCATGCCGGGGTTGGAGAAGCCGCTCATGCCGCGAAGAGACTCAGCTGCGGCTGCACGAGCGTCGATACCCGGGCCCCGACGATGCGCTTCCGGACCTCGTCCGGCCGCTCGTCCAGCAGACGGGGCCGGTGCTCGGGGCACGTTAGAAACCACTGCGCGCGGCGCATCACGACGCCCATCGCCGCCAGGTGCTCCCAGCGCACGAGCCCGTGCCGGCGCGCCTCGACGATCCGCTTCGCGGACCGCACGCCGAGGCCGGGCACTCGCATCAGCCACTCGATCGGGGCCGCATTTACGTCGACCGGGAAGTGCCAGGGGAAGCGAAGCGCATAGGCCGTCTTCGGGTCCACATCCTCGTCCAACATCGGCCGGGCGGGGTCGAGGACTTCGTCGAGCGTGAAGTCGTACTTGCGTAAGAGCCAGTCGGCCTGGTAGAGCCGGTGCTCGCGCTTGAGCGGTGCGCGGTCGGTCTGCGGGACGCGCGGGTCTTCGCTGACGGGGAGGAATCCCGAGTAGTACACGCGGCGCAGGCCCTGGTCTCGGTACAGGCCGTCGGCGAGCGAGAGAACGGTCCGGTCGGTCTCGGGCGTCGCCCCGACGACCATCTGCGTGGACTGACCGCCCGGCGCGAAACGCGGAGCCCGGCGGCTCCGGCGCCGCTCGGCCCGGCTCTCGGCGACGTGCCCCGCGACGGCGTTCATCGGTGCGAGCACATCCGCATAGGTCTTCTCGGGCGCTACCGACTGCAGGCCCACTTCGCTCGGGATCTCGATGTTGACCGAGAGGCGATCGGCGTACCGCCCCGCCGCCTCGACCAGCTCGTCACTCGCGCCGGGGATGATCTTGAGGTGGATGTACCCGTTGAAGCGGTGCGTCGTGCGAAGCTCGCGCGCCACGCGGACGAGCCGCGCGGTCGTCGTGTCGGCGTCTTTGAAGATCCCCGACGAGAGAAAGAGGCCTTCGATGTAGTTGCGCCGGTAGAAGTCCATCGTCAGCTCGACGACTTCCTCGACCGTAAAGGCAACACGCTCCACGTCGTTCGACCGACGCGAGACGCAGTACGCGCAGTCGTAGATGCAGTGGTTCGTGAACAGCACCTTCAGGAGCGACACGCAGCGGCCGTCCTCGGTATACGAATGGCAGATGCCAGCCGCTGTGCTGTTGCCGATCCCGTCGGGTGTGTTCTTGCGCTTGGAGCCGCCAGACGCGCATGAGACGTCGTACTTGGCGGCGTCGGCGAGCACTTCGAGCTTCTCGATGACCTGTCGGCGCACGTGGTTTCTGGCATGTCCGGCCAGAATCGCCCCAGGCGGTGACAGAGGCGTGTCGCCTGAAACGAGCAGTTATGAGCAGCCCAACGCTCCGTCAGCCGGTGGGGCGAGCACGAGCCGCACCGGTACCCGGCCACCTGAGCACGTACCCCTCATACGGCCGTCCGCCCCGACCTGAGTCTCGCAGCGCAACGTCCGCGACGCCGAGCGCGCCGACGAGCGGTAGCCTGGAAGGTCGAAGGTCATGCGGCCACGGCTGTAGGCCGCCGTCTCAGTCCGCACCGTTCGCCCCGCCGCTGTCAGGGATACCGAGAAGCCGGTCGCGCACCGCTCAATGGCGGCCGTCGCCGGGCGGGAGGTGCGCCCTTCTACCAGTGTGCCGGTCCACGTGCCCGAGGCGAGCATTTGAGCCTGAGCGGGTGCCGCCGCAAGAAGCGTCAAAAGCAGAGCGAGGCGCATGGGAGTGACGGCTGAATAGTTCAAGCTAGGTAAGCCTGACGGCAAGATCGTCCGGGACGACCACTGGCCCGCGAGGAACGTGGGACCAGTGAAATGCCTCCGCGACGTCCGAGACTGAGCGCGGCATGTTGTCAAGCCCAAGCAGGCCGGCTAACCACCCGACGAGCGCTTCAGGTGTGACCCCGGCATCGAACAGGGCGTCGACAGAAAGGGCACCATCACGCTTAGAAAGCTTGTCGCCGCTTGTTGACACGAGCAATGGAACGTGAGCGTAGGCTGGGACGCGCGCACCGAGCGCTTCGATGATCTGGATCTGCCGCGCTGTTGACGACAGCAGATCTGCTCCGCGAACGACTTCAGTAACGCTCTGCGCCACGTCGTCCACGACGACGGCGAGCTGGTACGCAACGACGCCGTCGCGCCGCCTCAGCACCACGTCGCCGACCGTTGACGCAACATCTTCGGTGATCTCACCCTGCACACGGTCTACGAACCGAATGAGGCCCGACTCGACTCTGAAGCGGATCGCAGCGTCGGTGATGCCGGCGAGCGCTTCGGGCGAAAGTGGAGGCGTACGCCACGCAGCAGGGTAGGGGGGACCGTGTGTCCCATGAGGGGCCGATGCGAGTTTGGCGAGGTCGCGGCGCGACCGGCGGCACGCGAAAAGGCGGCCTTGGGCCGCGAGGAACGCCAGGGCTGCGTCGTATGCCGCGCCTCGCTCGGACTGCTGCACGACAGGCCCGTCCCAGTTCAGCCCCAGTCGCTGCAGCGCGGCGAGTTGCCGTGTGGTTGCACCCCGCACGACGCGTGGCGCGTCAATGTCCTCGATGCGCACGAGAAATCGCCCGCCTTGAGACCGCACCGACGCCCATGCCGCCAGCGCTGCCAGTGCACTGCCGACGTGCAGGTCGCCGGTCGGGCTCGGAGCAAAGCGCCCGACTGTCACCGCGCGTCGAAGATGGCCCGAATCGCACGCTCCCGGTGCGCAAAGATGCGCGCGACCTGCCACGCCACGATCGGGGCAGCAATCTCGCCGAGCGGCACAAGGGGAAGCGCCCACAGAACCGTGTCGTCGATCCGGGTGCCTGTCGTGCCATCCGGCATCTGTACATCCGCGAACCGGTGCGTGTGGTGCCAGACGGCGTACGGCCCTCTCCGCTGCTCGTCGACGAACAGGCGGTCCGGCTGCCAGCGCGAAATCTCGGTCGTCCAGCCAAACGGGACGCCCGCGAGGCGCAGACGGTATCGGATAATCGCGCCCTGACGGATGCCGCTCGGCGGCGCCTCGACGATCGAGAACTTGAGTTCGGGAGGCGTGATGCGCTCGAGGTTCTCGGCAGCAGCGAAGAAGGCGAACACCTCGGCGCGTGGCCTGGCGAGCGTCATCGAGGTTTGCAGCGTGTGCAGGCGAGCCATATGGAGCCGAAAAGGGAGAGGGGCACTCGCTGGAGGGAGCATCCGCCGTCCGTGCTTCACGTCGACAATCGAGGCGTCGGAGTATGTACCCTGTCGTTTACAACGGATTCGAGGGGGCCAGAGTCGGGGTAGTTCCGCTTTCCGTCCAGGCCATCATGGTCGCCTGATGGTCGTGCGTACGGCGCTGCTGTGTCACCCGCACGTACTGGCCGTCTGGTTCGAGGGTCCATGCCCGGACGTCGTCGCGGAGCGCACTCCAAAGGATTGTCTGGAGACGGTCCCGAAGCGTCTTATCGCGGACTGGCACGATGGCTTCGACCCGGTCGTCGAGGTTGCGCCGCTGCCAGTCTGCCGACCCGATAAAGACACGCGGGTCGCCCGCGTTGCCGAACCAGAAGATGCGGTCGTGCTCCAGAAAGCGCCCGACGATTGACCGGACGCGGATACGCTCTGAGATGCCACGCAGACCCGGTCGCAAGCGGCAGTGGCCGCGCACGACAAGGTCGATCTCCACGCCTGCCCGAGACGCCGCGTAGAGGGCGGCGATGATGGTCGGGTCTTCGAGTGCGTTCATCTTGGCGACGATCCGCCCCCCGCCGCCCGCGTTCGCGATCTCGGCTTCCCGGGCAATGCGCTTCAGAAAGCGCAGCCGCATCGCTTCAGGTGCAACGAGCAAGCGCGTGTAGCGGACGCGTGAACTGTAGCCCGTCAGCACATGAAACAGGTGGGCCGCGTCGCGCCCGATCTCGGCATCGGCGGTAAACAGCCCGATATCGGTGTACAGGCGGGCAGTCGTCGGGTTGTAGTTGCCGGTCCCGATGTGGACGTACGTCTGCAGTTCACCCTCCTCTTCGCGGACGACGAGCGCTGTCTTCGCGTGCGTCTTGAGTCCCGCCAGCCCGAAAGCGACGTGTGCGCCCGCGTCTTCGAGCACGCGTGCCCATTCGATGTTGTTCGCTTCGTCAAAGCGGGCCTGCACTTCGACCAGCACAGCGACCTGCTTGCCTGCTTCGGCCGCCCGTACGAGCGCGTGGACGATCGGGCTGTCTGCGTTCGTCCGGTAGAGCGTCAGCTTGACCGCCTGAACGGCCGGGTCGGCGGCGGCGGCCTCGACGAACCGCTGCACAGACGCCTCGAACGATTCGAACGGGTGGTGGACGAGCACATCGCCGGCGCGGATCGCATCGAACAGGGATGCCCCTGTCAGGCCTCGGAAAGCGGGCGGGACGGGGGCTTGCCAGGGCGCGAAGGCGAGGTCGGGAGCGTCGCGCGATGCGCGTGAGGCAAGCTCCCCGAGCCCGCTGAGGTCCACGAGGCCTTCGACGGGCCACACGTCCGCCGGGTCCAGATCCAACTCCCGCGCGAGCAACGTCCGGACCCGCTCGGGCATCGTCGCGTCGGCTTCGAGCCGCACCGCGTCTGCAAACTGGCGTTCGCGGAGCTCCTCAGAGATCATCGCGACGAGGTCGTCGGCATCGCCGCCGGCGCGCTCGACGGCTGCACTGCGCGTCACCCGGAATGCCCATGCGCCGCACACCTCCATTCCCGAAAACAGCCGCCCGACGTTGGCCTGGATGAGGCTCTCGATGGCCACGACGGCGCCCGCGTCGTCAACGACGGGCAGGAACCGCCCGCGGCCAAGCGGCACCTTCAGACGTGCAAAGTGGTCGGTCCGCCGACCGGGTCGGCGCAGCACGACCGCCAAAGAGAGCGACTGATTCGAGATGAAGGGGAAACGGTGTCCCTTGTCGACTGCGAGAGGGGTTAGCAGGGGAAACAGGTTCCGCTCGAAGTGGCTGTCCAAGACGGCCCGTGCATCGGCACTCACACTCTCGACCGGCACCACTCGCAGGCCGGAGGCGGCCAGAAGCGGACGGAGCGTCTCGTTCCACGTGCCGTGCAGGGCCGTCCACATCGGCGCGAGAGCGGCCCGGACAAGGCGGTCCTGTTCGGCCGGCGTGCGGTCGTCTGGACTGAGGCGCGTCACTCCCGCGGCCACCTGCTGCCGGAGCCCGCCGACGCGCGTCCGGACAAACTCGTCGAGATTGCGGGCTGTGATCGCCAGGAAGCGCACCCGCTCGGCAATCGGTATTGACTCGTCCAGTCCCTGAGCCAGGACGCGCCAGTTGAAGTCGATCCAGCTCAGCTCGCGGTTGAACAACAACAACGGGCTCGCAAGGTCAACGTCTGCTGGCACGGCCCGAGGGGCAACGGCGCGGGGGAGAATGTCCTTCGCCGGGCGGCTGATCTGGACGTATCGGCCTCGCCGCACGCAGGTCACGACCCCGAGGCGAGCCAGCACACGGACCGCTGCCTCCGCCGAGCGAGACGCGTAGCCAAGCCGAGGTGCAACAGCGCGCACGTCTGGCATGCCGAATGATTCTGGAAGCGCATCAAGGAGGACACGTCTCCGCGCCGACAGGAGTGAACGCCGCTGAGGATCAGACGGCATCGTCGGGCAGCTTCGTGAGGTGTGCCCACTGCGACCCTCCGAGTCCGGGAGACGTCAGCGCCTGAAACAGCGCGGGCACGGTGGCGAGCGCCACAGCTCCTGCGGCGACGGTTCGCCTCGCCGTCCGGACTACGCCCGGCGGGGCGGCCTCGGCCCGGTTCGCAAA
>DASVSE010000148.1:0-4389 GCA_036388235.1 Rubricoccaceae bacterium
TCGGCGACACGACGGCCGTCGGGCTCGCCACCGAGAAGGTCCAGCACTACCTCAAGGGCCCGCGCGGGACCCAGGTCCGCCTCGTCGTCGAGCGGCCGGGCTACACCGAGCCGCTCCGGTTCACGCTGACCCGCGACGAGATCCCGCTCAACACGGTCATCGCGCACTACATGATCGACGACGTGACGGGCTACATCCGCCTACAGCGCTTCGCCCAGACGAGCGCCCAGGAGATCCGCACGGCCATCGACGAACTCCGCCGCGAGGGTATGACGCGCCTCGTGTTCGACCTGCGCGACAACGGGGGCGGCCTTCTCGACCAGGCCTACCAGATCGCCGACGAGTTCCTCCCCGAGGGCAACATGATCGTCTACACGGACTCGCGTCACCCGAACAACCGCCGCCAGTACCGTGCGACGGCGGGCGGCCACTTCGAGGCCGAGCCTGTGATGGTGCTCGTCAACGAGAACTCGGCGTCGGCGTCCGAGATCGTCGCTGGCGCGCTTCAGGACCACGACCGCGCGTTCCTCGTCGGCCGTCGCACGTTCGGCAAGGGGCTCGTTCAGCAGCAGTTCCAGATGTCGGACGGGTCGGTTCTCCAGATGACCGTCAGCCGCTACTTCACGCCCTCGGGCCGCCTCATCCAGACGCCGTTCGTCAACGGCGAAGGTGAAGAGGCGTACTTCGAGTCCAAGCGCGCCCTCCGCGCGGCTGTTGAGGACGTCGTCGCGCCCATCGGCGGGCTCGTCGACACGGGCCGCCTCCGCGGTGATGTGCCGGACTCACTCGTGTTCCGGACCGACGGCGGGCGCACGGTCTACGGCGGCGGTGGCGTCCTACCGGACTACATCGTGGCGCTCGACAGCGTCTCGGCGCCACTCCGCGTCGTAATCGGGCGCAACCTCGACAACGACTTCGCCCGCGTCCACATTGAGCAACTAGGCGAGCGTTTCCGCCGCGAGTGGTCCGGCCGGGAGACCGAGTTCGCCCGCTCGTACCAGCTCGACGACGCCACGTTCGGCGCGTTCCTCGACTACGCCGGCACCCGCGGAGTTCAGGTTGTCAACACCCGCCCGGAGACGCTCGCTCCGGCCGACACGACGCAGGCCGCGAGCCTTCTCGTTCGCAGCGAGGTCTCCGCCTCGCGCCGCGACATCGAGACGCGCATCAAGGCGTTTATGGCGCGTCGTCTCTTCGACACCGACGCGTGGTACCCAGTCGTCGGCCAGATCGACCCGGTGATCCAGGCGGCGATGCAGCAGTGGCAGACGGCGACGACGTCGCTCGCTCAGGCTAACCGCTAGCCAGCGGAGGGCAGAATCGATCTCTAGGGGAGGCCGGATGCGTGCGCATCCGGCCTCTCTTCCTTCCAGCCCCTCGCTGGTTTTCCGGCACTGGCTGGCAAGGCCGTGCCGTTGTGCCTTGCGCTCGTTGGGCGCCGGCCCTAACCTTCTGCTCAAACCCGACCGCCCGATGCCCGACCCTGCCGGCGCGCTCCGATTCGTCCGCCGCGCGCTTGCCCTCGGGCTGGCGTGCGCCGCTGCGCTTGCGCCCGCAAGTGTCTCGGCGCAGGCGTTCGGGCGCAACAAGATCCAGTACGCCGGCTTCGACTGGCACGTGCTCCAGACCGAGCACTTCGACGTGTACTACTACCCCGAAGCCGAGGCGCTCGCCCGCATCGGGGCGGCCGAGGCGGAGGCGCAGTACGGGGTGCTGTCGAACCGCTTCGCGACAAGTCTCGGGGAGCGGGTCCCGATCGTCTTCTACGCGACGAACCTCCACTTCAAGGAGACCAACATCACGCCGGGCTTCATCCCGGACGGCGTCGGCGGGTTCTTCGAGTTTCTCAAAGGGCGCGTCGTCATCCCGGCGGACGGCAACCTCGGGCGATTCCGCCGCGTGATCCGCCACGAGCTCGTCCACGTGTTCACGTTCAACCGGCTCGCGCGCGTCCTGCGGGACCACCGAAGCCCGGGCGAGACGCAGCTTCCGCTGTGGTTTACCGAAGGTCTCGCCGAGTACTGGTCCGGCCCCCCGGACCACCAGCACGAAATGATCCTCCGCGACGCCGTCGCGTCGAACTCGTTCGTGCCCCTTCACGACCTCGACCGCATCGCGGGCACGTTCACGATGTACAAAGAGGGCGAGGCGTTCTGCCGCTTCGTGAGCACGACCTACGGCGAGGAGCGCCTGCTGGAGCTTATCGACGAGGTCTGGCGCGACGCCTCCTTCAACCGAGTCCTCACCTACGTTCTCGGCCAGCCGGTCGACGAGGTTTCGGACCGCTGGGAAGCGTTCGTCCGCGCCGAGTACGCGCCGCGCCTCGCCGGCGCCGACGTGCCGAGCCTCACCGCCGAGGCCATTGCGGGGCGTGGGTTCAGCGCCAAGCCCGTCGTCTGGACGCGGCCCGACGGCACCCGTGAGGTCCTGTTCTACGGCAACCGCGGCTCCTACTCGTCGATCTACGCCCAGCCCGTCGACGCGGAGATGCGGCCCTCAGGAGACGTCCGAACAGTCATCCGGGGCGAGCAGTCGGCTGACTATGAAGCGTTCCACCTGTTCGAGAGCCGCCTGGACGTGAGCGCCTCGGGTGTGCTGGCATTCGTCACCAAGCGCGGCGGGGCCGACGTGGTCCACCTCTACGACCTGGCGGCCGACCGCCGCATCGCCGTCCTCGGCTTCGACCGCTTGGTCGCCATCTACTCTCCGACACTCTCGGACGACGCGCAGACCGTCGTCTTCTCAGCCATCGACGCTGGCGGGATCGCAAACCTGTACCTCTACAGCCGGACCGCGGGGACGCTCCGGCAGCTCACGCACGACGACTACGACGACCGCGACCCGGACCTCTCGGCCGACGGCCAGACCGTCGCCTTCTCGTCCGACCGCTCGTCATGGGGCGCGAGCGGCCACTACAACCTGTTCGCGCTCAATGTCGCCTCGGGCAGCATCACGGCACTGACGGACGGCCCCCAGATGGACCTGTCGCCGCGGTGGAGCCCAGACGGGCGCCGCCTCGCCTTTGCAAGCGCCCGACGCGACTCCGCAGGCGTCTTCGGCGCGCAGGACGTGTGGATTGCGGACCTCGTCGACACCCGCCCGCCTGCTCGTGCCGCGGCTGGCACGGCGCGCCCTGCCGGTGGTCCGGCGGCTTCGGCCGATGCTCCGCTCGCGGAGATGCTGGACTCGGGTGCGTCGGAGGTGTCTCTCGCGCCCGGTCGTGGCACGTTCCGCCAGCTCACGCGCTTCACGAGCGCCGCCTTCGATCCGGTCTGGGCCGACTCGTCGCACCTTGTCGTTGCGACGTTCGAAGACTACCGTTTTACGGTCCGCACGCTCGACGCCGACTCGCTCCTCGCCACTCCCGAGTCCATCACCGGCTCGGGCGTGCCCGCTGCATCCGCGGCCGAGCCGTGGCACCACCCGACGGTCGCGAGCGCCGAGGGCGTCCGCGGCGCCCCGTACCGACGGCGCTATACCCTCGACGTTGCCGCGGGCGGCTTCACGACGACATCGACGGCGTCGTACACGGCTGGCGGCGCAACGCTCGCGTTCTCGGACCAGCTCGGAAACGACCGCATTTTCGTCACGGCCTACTCGGCCAACACGAGCGCGAGCGGGCGCTCGCTCGTCGACGGCCTCAACGTGTCCGTCACCCGCGTCCACCTCGGGCGGCGTGCCCACGTCGGCTACGGCGCATTCCGTCTCGCTGGTCCGCGCTACGACCGAACGGATCCGCAGGGCACGTCCCGCATCCCGTCCTTCGAGCAGCAGGTCGGCGTGCTCGGCGTCGTGAGCTACCCGATCTCGTTTTTCCGCCGGATCGACCTTGAGACCACGTTCGGCGTCGGCTCGCGGGAAGGCCTGCGCCGCGAGTTCGGTCAGACCGAGTTCGACACGCTCCGCACGGCCTTGCTCTCCAACACGGTCGCGTTCGTGCACGACAACGCGCTCTACGGGGGATTCGGGCCCGTCGAGGGCTGGCGCGGCACGGCTGCGGTCGGCTACACCACCGACGTCGCGTTCTCGAACGAGAGCTACGTCGCGCTCACGGCTGACGTGCGCCGCTACTGGCGCATCACACCGAGCGTTACGCTTGCCACGTGGGGGCTCGCCCGGATGAACCTCGGCCGGCGCGCGCGCTTGAACCTGCTCGGCGGCTCGTGGAGCCTGCGCGGCTTTCCGCTCCTGCGCGTCCGCGGTTCCAAGCTGTGGTTCACGTCGAACGAGCTGCGCTTTCCACTGCTGCCCCGGCCGCCGCTGTTCCCCCTCATCGCCGGCCTTCGCGGCGCCGTCTTCCTCGACGCTGCCCACAACTGGACCGACGGATACTCGGATGCGACGCTGGACCCGGACTTCTCTGACCCCGAGTTTCCGCTCCGCATCGGC
>DASVSE010000149.1:0-4872 GCA_036388235.1 Rubricoccaceae bacterium
GGCCGACGTCGTTTCGGGATCAGGTCTAGACGACGGATCGTAGGTTCGGCGCTCCTTCACCCCTCATCTGACATGGACTTTTCCAAGCTCACGGACAAGATCAGCGACCTCGCCGAACAGGGCGGCAACATGATCGAGGACGCCGCCACGGCCGCCAAGGACAAGGTTGTGGAGCTGATGCCCGACTCCGTCAAGGAGAAGGCCGAGGCGCTCGGCGACAAGGCCGTCGACGCCGCGACTGGCCTGGTTAGCAAGGCGGCGGACAAGCTGTCCAACAAGTAGGCGCGCGTCCCGCACGCCCCATGCGCCCCGGCTGCTGCGGCACGCCGGGGCGTTTTGCGTTTCCCTCCCGTGACCGACCGCCTCGCCTCTTATCCGCGCACGTTCTGGCTATTGGTCGTCGGGACGCTGGTCAACCGGATTGGGCTGCTCGTGCTGCCCTTCCTGTCGATTTACCTCACCGCGAGGCGCGGGCTGACCGTCGAGCAGGCGACGCTCGTGATCGGACTCCACGGCGCGGGAGCATTCGCCGCTGGCATCGCGGGCGGGGCACTGGCTGACATGCTCGGCCGCAAGGCCGTGCTGGTTGGGAGCCTTGCGGGCGGGGCCGTCCTGATGGCCTCGATCCCGCTCGCCTCCGCGTTCTGGCACGTTGCCGCCATCGTCGCGGCCTACGGGTTCGTCGGGGAGATGTACCGGCCGGCGGTGTCGGCGGTTGTGG
This sequence comes from Rubricoccaceae bacterium, assembly GCA_036388235.1. GTDB lineage: Bacteria > Bacteroidota > Rhodothermia > Rhodothermales > Rubricoccaceae > DASVSE01. The sequence goes on from DASVSE010000149.1 coordinate 722, forward strand.
CGGACACCGTCGAGCCGGAGCGCCAGACGCGGGCGTTCGCCCTGCTCTACTGGGCGATCAACGTCGGAGCGGCCGTCGGGCCTGCACTCGGCGGCCTCCTCGCCGAGCGCTCGTTCGGGCTCCTCTTTACCGTCGATGCGGCGACGATGGCTGTCTATGCGGGCGTCGTGGCCGTCGGCATCCGCGAGACGCGACCGGTGCGGCTGACCGAGACGCGTGCCCCCGGCAGTCGGGGCGCCCTCGGGCACGCGCTCCGCGACGGTCGGCTCCTCGGGCTCGCGTTCGTCTCGTTCGCCGTCGGGACGGCGTTCGTGCAGACGTACGTCACACTCCCGCTCGTCATGCGGGCCGATGGGATTGCCCTGGAGCACTACGGGACCGTGATCGGGCTCAACGGAGCCATCGTGGTCCTGCTGAGTCTTCCCGTCTCGCGGTGGATGGAGCACCGGCGCGGGTCCGGGCCACTCGCCGCAGCCGTCGCCCTCATCGGACTCGGCGTCGGGGCGTATGCCTTCGCCGACACGCCGTGGGAGTATGCCGGGGGCGTCGTTCTCCTGTCGCTCGGCGAGATCGCCGTGTTGCCCGTCCTGCCCGCTCTTATCGCCCGGCTCGCGCCAGACGGACTGCGGGCGACGTATCAGGGCGTGCACCAGAGCGGTTGGGGCCTCGCCCACATGGTCAGCCCGGTCGTGGGCGGGGCCCTCCTCGCCCGGTTTGGACCGACCGCGCTGTGGGGCAGCGTCTTCGGACTCGGCCTCACAGCCGCCGCCGTCGTTCTCGTGTTCCGCCTCGGCGACGCGGAGTGACCGGGCGCCGAGGGCGCGCCCGATCTGGTTTCAGCCGAGCAGGTCGTCGAAGATGTCGACCTGCTTCATCGGCGGGACGATGTCGAAGTGCTCGTAGGCGCGGCGGGCGGCGACGCGGCCGCGTGGCGTGCGCGCCATGAAGCCTTCCTGGATGAGATACGGCTCGTAGACCTCCTCGACCGTCCCGGCGTCCTCCCCGACAGCGACAGCGATCGTGGACACGCCGACCGGCCCGCCGTCGAACTTCTCCATGAGCGCGAGCAGGATGCGGGCGTCCATCTCGTCGAGCCCGGCCTCGTCCACGTCGAGCGCGTTGAGGGCGTAGTCGGCCAGCTCGCGCGTGATGCGGCCGTCGCCGCCGGGGGCACCGGCCGTCTGGACCTCGGCAAAGTCGCGCGTGCGGCGCAGCAGCTTGTTCGCGATGCGCGGCGTGCCGCGGCTGCGGCGGGCGATCTCGAAGGCGCCCTGCGGGTCGATCTCGATCTTCATCAGGTCCGCCGAGCGCATCACGATCTCCTGCAGGAGGTCCGCCGTGTAGTAGTCGTAGCGGAAGTCGATGCCGAAGCGCGCGAGGAGCGGCTTCGTGAGCATGCCCTTGCGCGTCGTGGCGCCGATGAGCGTGAACGGCGGGAGCGCGATGCGGACCGACCGGGCGGATGGGCCGGAGTCGATCAGGATGTCGATCGCGTAGTCCTCCATCGCCGAGTACAAGTACTCCTCGACGACGGGCGCGAGGCGGTGGATCTCGTCGATAAAGAGGACGTCGCCGGCTTCGAGGTTCGTCAGCAGGCCCGCGATGGACGCCGGCTTGTCGAGCGCCGGGCCGCTCGTCGTCTTGACGGATGCGCCCATCTCCTCGGCGACGATGTGCGCGAGCGTCGTCTTGCCGAGCCCGGGTGGACCCGAGAGGATGACGTGGTCGAGCGACTCGCCGCGCTGGAGCGCCGCGGTCACGAACACGCGGAGGTTGTCCTTGATCTTTTGCTGACCGATGAACTCGTCGAGCGCCTTCGGGCGGAGCGCCTTTTCGACGTCCTCGTCGCGCGACGTCGCATCGGCAGGACCGCGTGGGGTGATATCCATGAGTCTGCGGGGCTGTTTGGGGAAAGGTACGGGCCAGGTATGACAGAGCGCGTCACCGGGGCGGCGACCGAACCTGGCTGATCTCACCACAGCCATTTCGGAGCGTATGGCACATGCCCGAAGGCTGAGGGTTATGTGCGGCCGTCGGCTGTGGGTTAGTCTGCACCGCACAACTCCGCCCCTCCGTTGACCTTGCGTCCCCTTGCAGCGCTCTGGTTGCTCATTGCCGTCACGGCTCACGCCCAGTCGCCGCAGCCGTCTTCTGTCTCCCCTGCGGTTGTCGCCCGCGTCGACCGTCTCATCGCAGCGGCCGAGGAGTCGGCGACGCCTACGGAGCGCCGGGCAGCCGCGGTTGAGGCGCTGGCTCTCTCCCGCCGTGCCGGCTATGCGCGTGGAATCGGGCTGGCTCAGTACGAGGCCGCACTGGCAACATATTTCGCCGGTGAACCTGGCGCCGAGGCACAGTTCGCCCGCGCCGCGGCTACGGCTCGGCATGCCCGTGATCCGAAAACGGAGGGAACGGCGCTTGCGTGGCAGGGCATGGCCGCAACTGACGCCGGGCCGACTGCAGCCGCGCGCGGCGTCGCCCTGATGCGTGCCGGCCTCGCCGTTCATCGCCGGCAAGGGGGCGCCGAGGGCCAGCGCAACGCCCTGACGCCGCTCAACCTTCTCGCCAACTACTACCGCTACGTCGGCCAGGGCGACTCGGCACGGGTGCTCTTCGAGGAGAGCGCCCGGACGGCAGCCGCTCTCGGCGATCCCGAGCAGGAAGGCCGGGCCCTCACCGCCGCGGCCGATCTGCAACGAACTGCAGGCAGCCTCGCCTCGGCCGCCCGGACCTACCGCCGCGCCGAACGTCTCGCCGTGCAGGTGGGTGACACCGCCCGCGCCGACCTTGCGCGCCTCGGCCTCGCCCGCATCGATGCCGCACAGGGCGAGTCCGACGCCGCCGAGCGCGCCTTGCGTCGCCTTGCCCGGGACAACCGCCTTGGCGGCTCACTCGGCTACACGACCGACCCATTCGTTGACCTCGGCGTCCTCTATCAGTCCCGCGGCGAGTCCGAACGCGCCCTCGCGGCCTACCGCGACATGGCCCGCAAGGCTGACGCCGACGGCGTGCCGTACGCCCGCGACCTGGCCCGGATCTACTCGGCGAGCGTCCTGTTTGCCCTCGGCCGCGCCCAAGACGCCCGTGCCGCCCTCCACCCCGCGTCGGACTCGCTCCTCTCCATGGGTACCGCCCCCGAGGTCTCGGCGGTCGTTTACCGCCTGCTGGCTACCGAAGCGCGACTCGCCGGGCGCACGCCCGAGGCCGTTGCCTTTGCCCGGCAGGCCGTTCAAGCCGCCGACGCGGCCCGCGACGCCGCCGGTGCCCGCGACGCGACGGCCGAACTGGCGCTAAGCCTCGAAGCGGGTGGCGACACCGCTGGCGCGCTCGCGGCCTTCCGTCGTTCGGCTGCGCTCACGGACAGCCTCCGCAGCACCGGGCAGGCGCGTGCGCTCGGACGGGCGGAGGGCGAGGCCGAGCGCGCGGCGGCTCAGGCGCAGCGCCATCAGGCACGCCTCGGCGCCGGCGCCCTTGCGGCTCTGCTCGTGCTTGGCGCACTCGGTGGCGCGTTCTACACGCGAACCGTGCGCCGCAACGCCCGCGACGCCGACGCACGGAACGCCGAGATCGCCCGCCAAGCGGCCGCGCTCGAAGCGGCCAACGCTGACCTCGCCCAGACCAACACGGTTGTCCGCGAGGCGCAGGACGCGCAGGCGCGCTTTTTCCAGACCGCAAGCCACGAGCTCCGCACCCCCCTCACGCTGACGCTCGGGCCGCTCGACGACCTGCGACGCACACCCCTCACCACGGACGGGCAGCGGTCGGCCGACCTTGCCCACGCCAACGCCTCCCGTCTCGCGCGCCTCGTCGACGAGCTCCTCGACGCGGCGCGCCTCGACGCGGGCGAGATGCCCCACCGTCCCACCAGAACTGACCTTGTGGGCCTCGTGACGGGCGTTGCCGCCCGGTTCGCCGACCTCGCCGCACGAGACGGGGTCGTCCTGACAGCACACACACCCGCCGGTACGCTCGACGCCGACATCGACGCCGAGACGCTCGATCGGGCTCTCGGCAACCTCGTCGCCAACGCCCTCCGCTACACACCTCGGGGCGGGCGGGTCGGCGTTCGACTTAGCGTGACCGGCGGTGAGGCGCGCCTCGCCGTTGAGGACACCGGAACGGGCATCGCACCCGACGCCCTCCCGCACGTCTTC
>DASVSE010000150.1:0-7010 GCA_036388235.1 Rubricoccaceae bacterium
GGGCCGTCACATACCGCTTCTCTGGACGCACCTGATCCCGGCGACGATCGAGGGCAAGGCGACGCACAACGTCCAGAACGCGATGTTTGCCGCCGCGGTCTGCCACGCCATCGGCGAGGGCCCGCTCCCGCTCACGCTGGACCAGATCCGCCACGGCCTCCGTACCTTCACGACGAGCTTCTACGAGGCCCCGGGCCGCCTCAACGTCTACGACGAGCACCCATTCAAGGTCATCTTGGACTACGCCCACAACCCGGCCGCCGTCGAGGCGATGGGCCGGCTCGTGGACCGACTCGACGTCAAGGGCGTCCGCCGCCTCGTCATCTCGGCTCCCGGCGACCGGCGCGACGAGGACGTCGTCGCGGTCGCCCGGGCGGCCGCGCCGCACTTCGACGCGATCATCTGCAAGCAGGACGACCGCCGCCGCGGCCGCGACGTCGGCGAGATCCCGACGCTGCTTCGCGAGACGCTGATCGAGGCGGGCCTCGCGCCCGAAGCGGTCGAGGTCGTTCCTGACGAGACCGAAGCCGTGGCCCGTGCACTCTCCGTGTCGCGCCCCGGTGACCTGCTCGTCGTCTTCGGCGACCAGATCACGCGCTGCTGGAAGCAGATCGTGCAGTTCGACAGCCCGCACCGGGCCGCCGAAGTCGAGGCCGGCCCCCCGGCCCTGCTCGCCGAAGGCGAGACGTTCGCCCTGCGCGCGGCCCAGCGCATCGCCCGCGACGGGCGCGGCGTCCACCTCGTCACGGCACCGGACGAAGAGGCAGACTGACCAGAGGAAGTCACCCGCACCCGAGGTGCACCCGGCTGCGTCGCCGGGTGCACCTGTCTTTAGCCCCTTCCTCTGATTGTCCGGATGCCCTTGCAAATCACCGAAAGCCGCCGCCAGACGGGCGCAGGCCGCCTACTTGACTCGCCCGGGGCCGCCCTCGAAGTCTCCGTCTCCGGCGACCGCCAGGCCTTCGAGGCGGCGTGGCGAGAACACGCCCTCCGCCTCGCATCCGCCGCCGGGCTGCCCGCGCCGACCGTCGCGTCTCGGCCTTTTTCGGCCGGACTCTCACTCGCCGTCTCCGCGCCCGAGGACGCGCTCTACGCCGCAGCCGAGCTCAACGAGGCTGCTGCTCGCCTCGCCCACGCCGACGTCACAGGCGAGCCGGCTGGGGAGACAGTTGCCGAGGCCGCTGATCGAGTCCGGAGCATCGCCGACCGGGACCGCGACCCGGCCCTCGTCGCCCTGCTGCGGGCAGCCGAGGCCCACGGGGTGAGTGCGCTCTGGGACGACGACGCGGTCACGCTCGGCCTTGGCACCGGCAGCCACACGTGGCACGCCCGCTCGCTCCCGCCTCCCGACGCCGTCGCGTGGGACACGCTCGGCGACGTGCCAGTCGCCCTCGTGACGGGCACCAACGGCAAGTCCACGACGGTTCGGATGCTCGCGGCGATGGCCACCGCTGCCGGCCACACGCCCGGCGTCTCGACGACCGACTACGTTGCCGTCGGGTCCGACGTTGTTGAGACGGGGGACTTTTCGGGACCGATGGGCGCCCGGGCCGCTCTCAGAGACCGCCGGGCGACGCTCGGGATTCTGGAGGTCGCACGCGGCGGGCTGCTGCGCCGTGGCGTGCCCGTCGCCCGCGCGCGCGTCGCCTGCATCACGAACGTCGCGGCCGACCATCTCGGCGAGTTCGGCGTCGAGACCGTCGAGGAGCTTGCCGAAGCCAAGTTTGTCGTCACCCGCGCCCTCACCGCCGGCACGACGCTCGTTCTAACGGCCGACGACCCCGCTACCGTAGCCGAAGCGACCCGTCAGGCCGACTCACTCCGCGCAAGAGGCGTGGACGTCGCCTGGGTTGCGCTCGACGCGTCGATGATTCCCCAGGCCTCTGTGGGAGGTGTTGCCGCTGTCGTAGATGGACACGTCGCCCTCCGTCGCTCGGGCGGGGCATGGGCGCCCCTCGTGTCAGTCGCAAAGATGCCATGCGCGATGGGTGGAGCCGCTGCCCACAACGTGCGCAATGCGCTCTCGGCAGTCGCGACCGGTGCGGCGCTTGGTCTGACCGACGAGGCGCTCGCCGACGGTCTGCGCGCCTTTCGCGGCGATGCGACAGACAACCCGGGCCGCGCCAATGTCTGGTCCGTCCGCGGCGTGACGGTCGTGGTGGACTACGCACACAACGCGCATGGGCTCTCGGCGCTCATGGCATTCGCGGGCCAGCTGCCAGCCCAGCGGCGCCTAGTCCTCCTGAGCTGTGCCGGCGACCGCCCGAACGCCGACATCGAGGCCCTGGCAACCACCGCGCTGCCGCTCGGGGCTGATCGCTACCTCGTCGCCGACCTGCCGGATTACCTCCGCGGCCGCACACCCGGTGAGGTTCCGGCCGTCCTCGGGCGCGCGCTCGTCGAGGCGGGCGTGGACCCGGACGCTGTCGAGGCATTCGCCGACCCTGCAGCCGCCGCCCGCGCCGCCCTCGCCTGGGCCACGCCCGGCGACGTACTTCTGCTCGTCGCCCTCAGCCACCGCGACGAGATTGCCGCGCTTCTCAAAAGCGGCGGGTGAGGCGGGCGGAGCCTGCCCATGCTCTGGTTACGGCTCCCGCAGATCCGCCTGAGCCACGGGCTCGTCGGCCGGCTCCGCAGCCTGCCCGGGATAGCGCACGCGGAAGTGGTAGATGCCCGCGAGCATCGCCAGAAACGTTTCCTTGATCCGCGCCACGTCCTGAAAGGTCAGGCCGCAGGTGTCGAGTTGTCCAGCGGCGATGCGGGCGGCCACGATCGTTTCGACGAGCGATTCGAGGCGCCGCGGCGTCGGGCGGTCGAGGCTTCGGCTTGCAGCCTCGACCGAATCGGCGAGCATGACGATGGCCTGTTCGTTCGTGAACGGCCGCGGGCCCGGGTACCGGTAGTCCGCCTCGTCCACGGGTGCATCCTCCGGCCCGCGCTGCTCCTCGGCCTTGCGGTAGAAGTATTCCATGACGCCCGTGCCATGGTGCGTCCCGATAAAGTCCAGGACGACGGTCGGCAGCCGGTTCTGACGGCCGAGGTCGAGGCCGTCCCGCACGTGGGCCGCAATGACGAGTGCCGACATGGACGGCTTCAGCGCGTCGTGGGGATTTTCGCCCGGGCGCTGGTTCTCGACAAAGTACTCGGGCTTGAGCATCTTGCCGATGTCGTGGTACAGCGCCCCGACGCGGGCCCGGAGCGCGTTCGCACCGATGGCGTCGGCCGCCGCTTCGGCCAGGTTGGCGACCTGCAGGGCGTGGTTGAACGTCCCCGGCGCACGGACCGAGAGCTCCTTGAGGAGGGGCCGGTTCGTGTCCGAGAGTTCGAGCAGCGTCAGGTCCGTCGTGACGCCGAATGCCCGCTCGATGCCCCACAGCAGCGGTGCCGCAAGCAGCAGCAGCAGCGCGCTCGTCGCCGCGGCGAGCGCTTCGCCGACGAACCGGTCGGTAAAAGGCTCGGCCCGCAGGAGCGCGTACCCCAGAACGACGATTCCATAGGCGACGGCGATAAGTCCCGAGGAGGCCAGCAACTGCGAGCGGCTCTTGACGTCGCGCACCGAGAACACGGCCAACACGCCGACGATGAGTGTCGCGAACAGGAACTCGAAGTCGAACCCGAACACGAGCCCACCGACGAGCGCCAGCGTGATCGTCGCAAAGCTCCCGACGCGGCTGTCGAACGAGATCGTGAGCAGGACCACCGCGAGGGCAACCGGCACGGCAAAGCGGGTCTCGCCTCCAGCGATCCCGGCAGCCAGGTAGCCTGCGATGACGGTGCCGATCACGAGGGCAACCAGGACGACCTTGCGGGTGTCGCCGTAGATGTTCGGCCGGAGCAGTCGCAGAAAGAGCAGGAACGGCATGAGGGCCGCAAGGACAAGCAGGGCACGCCCCAAGACCGTCTGCACCCACGAGACGCCCGACCGGTCGCGCTGTGCAATGTCGAGCGACCGCAGCTGGTCCGCTTTTTCGGGAGTCACGACGTCGCCGCGGCGGATGATGGTCGTGCTGCGGAGCACCCGGCCGGCCGTTGGGAGCACGGCACGAACGGTCGCCTCGCGCCGTCGCGTCGTCGCATCGCCGTCATAGAGAAGGCTCGGCCGGAGGGCGCGCGCCGTAAGCGCCTCGGCGAGCGTCAGTGTATCCCCTCGGAGGCCGTCCTCTTCGAGTGCAGCGCGCGCCGCCGCCGTGACCTCATCCACGGCGATGACGCTGCGCGCGTCGCGCGTCTCCTCGGTTCGGGCGGCCGGGCTCAGGTCGCGGACGAGGACGGACGCGGCGAGGAGCGAGTCGCGCGGCACGTCGGCAACGCCACGGACGAGGAGGGCGCGGCTGACCCGCGACGCGTCGCCGAGGAGGCGGTCGGAAAGACGTGTCGCATTGCCGGTCTCGACACCCGCAAGCAGTAGTGACCACTGTTCTGGAGTCAGCGGGAGTTCGAGGGCGGCCCGGCGGTACCGGACCGAGTCGGCCGCCGCCTGGAGGGGATCGCTGGCGGCTCGGGCAGCCTGCCATCCAGCGTAGGCAACGAAGGCGGTGTCGAGCCGGGCGTCGATGCGGTCGAGTGTGGCCACGGCCGAGTCGGGCGCGGTCACATCGATGGTCATGATGAGCGGCTCGGAGCGGCGAACCGAGTCGCGTCGGGCCACGACGACTGCGTCGGGCAGGCGGATCGAGAAGTCGTATGGGGCGACGACGTCGTCCCCCTTCCACACATCGCCGATGGCGCTCGTCTCGTCCAGAACGGAGACGTTCGGGAACGCGAGGAGGGCCAGCCCGGCGATGCCCGTCACGAGCGCCGCACGGATGGCGAGTTGCCGGCGCGTCAGGGCCGGCTGCGCGGGTTCAGTTGGCCGACCCTCGAAGCGGAGTCCGGCGAGGCGCGGCCGTAGGGCGGGCTTGGGGGCGAGACCGAGGCGTTCGAGAAGCGTCATGCGCGTGAGACGCGTCGCGGCGCGCGGTGCTCCAGCCAAAGCAGGCGGAATGGCCGATCAGACGGCGTGTTGGGGAGCCTCCCGACCCAGGGTGCATCCGCCGATCCGGTGGAGCGGTCGCAGCGACCGGTAGAACCGCCCGCTCTCCGGAGCCGTCGGGTATCCGTCACGCGTCGCCGCCGAAAAGGTCCGCCTGTCCGGCTGCACCGGACACGTCGGGCGGCGGTGCCCCGGGAGACGGCTCACCCTCGGGGAGGCCGTGGGATACTGGGGCAGGATCGGTCCCGTCGAGAAGGGCGAGCAGTTCGGCCTCGGAGAGCACGCGCACGCCGAGCGCCTCGGCGGCCGCCTGCTTCTGGCCCGCGCTCTCGCCAGCGACGAGGAACGTCGTTTTTTTCGAGACGCTCCCCGAGACCGTCCCTCCTGCCGCCTCAATGAGCGCTTTGGCCTCGGGGCGCGTTAGCGACGGCAATGAGCCCGTCAGCACGAATGTCCGCCCGACGGCTGGGCCGGCTTTTGCATCTGCAGCGGCGACCGCCTCGGACGACAGGCGCTCGGTGTTGACGCCGACGCGGGTCAACCCGGCGACCGTCGCGCGGTTGGTGTCGTCGGCGAACCACGCGACGACGCTTTCGGCCACGACGGGCCCGACGCCGTCGATGGCTTCCAAGGTCTCGCCGTCGGCCTCGGCGAGGGCGGCCAGCGACGCGTGGTGGGTGACGAGCAGGCGGGCGACCGTCTCGCCCACGTGGCGAATGCCGAGGCCGAAGACGAGACGCGCGAGCGGGCGTTCTTTCGAGGCGGCGATCCCGGCGAGGAGGCGTTCGGCCTTGCGCTCCTGCACGCCGTCGAGTCCGAGGAGCGCGTCTGCCGTGAGGCGGTACAGGTCGGGCAGGTCCGCGACCATGCCCTCGTCTACGAGTTGGGCCGCGACCTTCTCGCCCATCCCGTCAATGTCCATCGCGACGCGCGAGGCAAAGTGCTGAACGGCTCGGCGGAGGCTCGCCGGGCATCCGCCCCCTTCGTGACGCAGGTCGGCCGTGCCCTCCGCCCGCACGAGCGGGCGGCCACACTCGGGGCAAGTCGACGGCGGGACATAGACCGTCTCGGCTCCCGACCGGGCATCGGCAACGGGCCCGACGACGGCAGGGATGACGTCGCCGGCGCGCTTTACCACGACGAGATCACCCTCTCGGATGTCGCGCGCGTGGATGTAGTCCGTGTTGTGGAGCGTCGCCCGGGCGACCGTCACGCCACCGACTTCGACCGGTTCGAGGTTGGCGACGGGCTTCACGACGCCGGTTCGCCCAACGCTGTGCAAGACGCTGAGCAGGCGGGTCGTCGCCTCACGGGCGGGAAACTTGACCGCGATGGCCCAGCGCGGGCTCGTCGCAACCTGACCGAGCAGGGCCTGGTAGTCGGTTCGGTCGACCTTCAGCACGACGCCGTCGATCTCGTAGTCGAGGCGGTCGCGGTGGGCCGCCATCTCCGTGCAGAAGGCGGCGGCCTGCTCGGCCGGCGTGTGCTCGGCGTCGCCTCGGAAGACGCGGCGCGCGGGCTCGACGGGCAGGCCCCAGCCGACGATCCGGTCGAGCCCGCCCGTCTGCGTGTTGGGTCGTGGGCCGGTGTGCGGTCCCAGACCATAAGCCCAGAAGGCCAGACCGCGCCCTGCGGTCACGGCCGGATCCAGTTGCCGGAGGCTTCCGACAGCCCCGTTGCGCGGGTTCGCGAGCGGGCGCTCGCCGCGGGCCACAAGGGCCGTATTGAGGGCCTCGAACCGGCTGCGGGCAAGGTAGAGCTCTCCCCGAATCTCAGCGCGTGCGGGCACGTCGGGCCCGGCGAGGCGGAGTGGAATGTCGCGGACCGTCCGCACGTTCGCCGTGACGTCCTCGCCGACCGTCCCGTTGCCTCGTGTCGCGGCTCGCGTGAGCAGGCCGTGCTCGTACGTCAGCGCGACGGCGAGGCCGTCGATCTTGAGCCCGGCCTCGATGGCAACGGCTTCGCCGTCGTCGAGGACCGAGGCGAGGCCGCGGCGCGCGCGCTCGTACCACGCGACGATCTCAGCGGGCGAAAACGC
>DASVSE010000151.1:0-7330 GCA_036388235.1 Rubricoccaceae bacterium
ATGACCGCGCCGCGCACCTACAGGCGCGGCGCTTCCGACTCTCTTTCCTGCCGCCCGATGCCCGCCCTTCCACCCGCCGTCCAGATCGTCCTTTTCGGCGCCGCGGGCGACCTCGCGCACCGCAAGCTCCTCCCGGCCCTCCGGGCGCTCCACCGTGCGGGCCACCTGCCCGAGCACGTCTCGGTCGTCGGCGTGGACCGCAAGGAGATGGACGACGCCGCCTTCCGCGCCCTCGCCGCGCCCGAGACGGCCGACGAGACCGAGCAGGCCTTCGCCGAGCGCCTCGTCTACGTGCAGGCCGACGCGACGGCGCCCGAGACGTACACGGCGCTGGCCGAACGCCTCGACGCCCTCGCCGAGGGCGGCCCGCGCCCGGACCGCGTGTTCTACCTCTCCGTCGCCCCGTTTCTCGTCTCGCACATCGCCGGCGGCCTCGGCGCTGCCGGCCTGCTCGACGACTCGGACCACGACCGGCTCGTCATCGAGAAACCCTTCGGGCGCGACCTGGAGAGCGCCCGCGAGCTGGACCGCATCCTCTGCGGCGTCGCCAAGGAGTGCCAGATCTACCGCATCGACCACTATCTCGGTAAGGAGACCGTCCAGAACGTGCTCGCGCTCCGCTTCGCGAACACGCTCTTCGAGCCCGTCTGGGACCGCCGCTACGTCGACAACATCCAGATCACGGTCGCCGAGACGGTCGGCGTCGAGCACCGCGGCGGGTACTACGAGACCTCGGGCGCCCTGCGCGACATGGTCCAGAACCACCTGCTCCAGCTGCTCTGCCTCGTCGCGATGGAGCCGCCGGTCTCGTTCGACGCCGACGAGGTGCGCTCCAAAAAGGTCGACGTCCTCCACGCAATCCGCCCCGTCACGCCCGACCGCGTCCACGAGGTCGCCGTCCGCGGCCAGTACGGGCCGGGCTACATCGACGGGAAGGCGGTGCAGGGCTACCGCGCCGAGGCCGACGTCGCCCCCGAGTCGACGACCGAGACGTACGCCGCTCTCAAGCTCGAAGTCGACAACTGGCGCTGGCAGGGCGTCCCGTTCTACCTCCGGACCGGCAAGCACCTCCCGCGCCGCGTGAGCGAGGTCTCGGTCGAGTTCCGGCCCGTCCCGCACCGCGCCTTCCCGCTCGGCTCGGACGAGGCGTGGCGCCCCAACCGCCTCGTCCTGCGCATCCAGCCCGACGAGGGCATCGTGCTCCGCTTCCAGACCAAGCGTCCCGGCCCGCACATGGCCCTCCACCCGGTCTCGCTCCGCTTCGACTACGACGAGACCTACGGCGCGACGCCGCCCGAGGCCTACGAGACGCTCCTGCTCGACGCCATCGAGGGCGACGCGACCCTGTTCATGCGCTCGGATCAGGTCGCGGCCGCGTGGCGCGTCGTGGACCCGATCCTGGAGACGTGGGCCGCGACGCCGCCCGCCGAACTGCCCAACTATGCCGCGGGCACGTGGGGTCCGGCCGCCTCGGACCGGATGCTCGCCGCCGACGGCCGCGCGTGGTCCGAGCCGCTCCCGCCCGACGCCGTGACCTCGCCCGCCGAGGCGGCCGAGGCGGCAAAGGCCGCCGTCATGGCCGAGACGATCCCCACGCTGGCCCCCATCTAACCCTATGCCCTCCGCCTCGCGCGTCGCCGTCGGCGCCCTCGCCGCTGCCGGCACAGCCGCCGGCGCGCTCGCGCTCCCCGTCTTCGGCGGGACGCCCCGCGGCGCGCGTCTCGACCGGATGCACGCCTCGCCGCAGTGGCGCGACGGCCGCTTCCGCAACGCCCTGCCCGCCCTCACCCAGCCCGGCCCGAGGACGATCCTGGACTTCTGGACGGCGGACCGGGCGGTCCGCACCCCTGCGGTCCCTGTCCCGACGGTCGCGCGCACGCAGGCGGACTTCGACACCGCGAGTGACCTGCGCCTGACGTGGCTCGGCCACTCCACGACGCTCATCGAGATCGAAGGCCGGCGCTTTCTGACCGACCCCGTGTTCGGCCCGACGGCCTCGCCCGGCCGCGCCTTCGGCGTCGCGCGCTTTTTCGAGCCGCCGCTCCCGCTCGCCGACCTCCCCGCCGTAGACGCCGTCGTGCTCTCGCACGACCACTACGACCACCTCGACATGGGGACGGTCCGGCGCCTCGCCGGCCGCGTCCCGCGCTGGGTCGCGCCCCTCGGCGTCGGCGCGCACCTCGAACGGTGGGGCGTCCCCGCGGACCGGATCACCGAACTCGACTGGTGGGACGAGACCGAGATCGGCGGCGTGCGCCTCGTCTGCACGCCCGCGCGCCACTTCTCGGGCCGCGGCCTGACGAACCGCGACGGGACGCTGTGGTCCGGGTGGGCCTTCCTCGGCGAGACGCACCGCGTCTACTCGACCGGCGACGGCGCCTTCAGCCCGGACTTCGCACGCGTCGGCGAGCGCCTCGGTCCGTTCGACGCGGCCCTCGTCGAGATCGGGGCCTACTCGGCCGCATGGCCGGATGTCCACATGGGCCCCGAGCAGGCCGTGCAGGCGCACCTCGCCGCCCGCGGCGGCCTCCTCGTCCCCGTCCACTGGGCGACGTTCAACCTCGCCTTCCACGGCTGGACCGAACCCGTCGAGCGCCTCCTCGTCGCCGCCGAGGCGGCCGGCGTGTCCGTCGCCGTGCCCCGTCCCGGCGCCAGCATCGAGCCCGCGGACCCGCCCGGCGTCGAGCGCTGGTGGCCCGAGGTCCCGTGGCAGACCGCCGACGAGCGGCCCATCGTCTCGTCGGGCCTCTAGCCCGGCCGTGCCTCCCATGCGCGTCCTCTTTATCGGCGGCACCGGCGTCATCAGCGGTGCCTGTGCCCGCCTCGCCATCGCCCGCGGGCTCGACGTGACCCTGCTCACGAGAGGCCACAGCGACCCGCCCGAGGGGGCCGAATCTCTCAGCGGCGACATCCGCGACCCATCGTCTGTCCGCGCGGCCCTCGGTCGCCGCACGTTCGACGCCGTCGTCGACTGGGTCGCGTACGAGCCGGCACACGTCGAAACCGACCTGGACCTGTTCCGCGAACGGACCGCGCAATACATCTTCATTGGCACGGCCTCGGCGTACGAGACGCCACCCTCACACCTCCCGATCACCGAGGCGACGCCGCTCGCCAATCCGCTCTGGGCGTACTCGCGGGCGAAAATCGCCTGCGAGGCACGCCTCTGGCAGGCTGCGGGCGAAGAGAACTTCCCGGTGACGGTCGTTCGCCCGAGCCACACGTACGACGCGACGCGGCTGCCGTTTTCGGCCGGCTATACCATCGTCGACCGGATGCGGCGCGGCGCGCCGGTCATCGTACACGGCGACGGCACCTCGCTGTGGACACTCACGCACGCTGACGACGTTGCCGTCGGCCTCGTCGGGTTGCTCGGGTTGCCGGCGGCGCTCGGTGAGGCATTCCACATCACGTCGAGCGAGTGGCTGACGTGGACGGCGATCTACGAAACCGTCGCCCGCGCGGCCGGCGTCGAGGCGCCCCGGCTCGTCCCCCTGTCTTCGGCGACGATCGCGGCGCACGACCCCGAGCACGGCCCGAGCCTGCTCGGCGACAAGGCGCAGAGCCGCATCTTCGACACGGCGAAGATCCGCGCCGCCGTGCCCGACTTCTCGCCGCGCATTCTGTTTGCCGAGGGGGCGGCCCAGGTGCTCGCGTGGCACGACGCCGACCCGACGCGGCGCGGCGTAGACCCGGCCGCCGACCGGATGCAGGACGTGCTCGTGGCCGCCGCCGAGCGGGCCCAGCCGCGCTGACACGCACGGCGCAACGCACAAGGTGACGCACCGTCGGCACGGCCCGCGGCGTTCTTCGCGCGGAACGGCGCCCCCGGCCGCCGGTACTCATCCGAACGTTTCCCCGGCCCTGCATGGACGACCGCATCACGATCCGCGGCGCGCGCGAGCACAACCTCAAAAGCGTCGACCTCGACATCCCGCGCGGCCAACTCGTCGTCATCACGGGCCTCTCGGGCTCGGGCAAGTCCTCGCTCGCCTTCGACACCATCTACGCCGAGGGCCAGCGGCGCTACATGGAGTCCCTCTCAGCCTACGCGCGCCAGTTCTTAGGCGTCATGGAGCGCCCCGACGTGGACCTTATCGACGGCCTCTCGCCTGTCATCGCCATTGAGCAAAAGACCGTCGGCCGCAACCCGCGGAGCACGGTCGGGACCGTCACGGAGATCTACGACTTTCTCCGGCTCCTCTACGCCCGAGCGGGCGAGGCCTACGCGTACACGTCCGGTCGGCCGATGCGCCGCCAGAGTGACGACGAGATCATCGACGCCATCGCGGCCTTCCCCGAGGGCACGCGCGTCGTCGTCCTCGCGCCCGTCGTGCGCGGCCGCAAGGGCCACTACCGCGACCTCTTCGAGCAGATCGCCCGCCAGGGCTTCGAGCGCGTCCGCACGGACGGCGAGATGCGCGAGATCTCGCCCGGGATGCAGCTCGACCGCTACAAGACGCACGACGTCGAGGTCGTCGTGGACCGCCTCGTCGTCCGCGAGGGCATCCGCTCGCGCATCGCCGACGCCGTTGAGATCGCGCTCGGCATGGGCGGCGGGACGCTCATCGCGCACGTCGCGGCCGTCGGCTCGGGCGAGACGGCCGAGGGCACGCCCGAGGTCGAGATGGGCGACCGCCTCTTCTCGCGCCACCTCACGAGCCCCGAGGACGGGATCAGCTACGAGGACCCGAGCCCGAACACGTTCTCGTTCAACAGCCCCTACGGCGCGTGCCCAGCGTGCAACGGCCTCGGCGTGCGCAAGGAGATCGACCCCGAGCTGATTGTCCCGAACCCGGCCAAGAGCATCGCCGAGGGCGCGCTCGCGCCCGTCGGGCAACCCCGCGACGTGTGGGTCTTCGCCCAGCTCCGCGCCGTCGCGGCCCGCTACGAGATCCCGTTCGACGTCCCCTTCGAGTCGCTCACCGAGGCCCAGCGCGCCGTGATCCTCGACGGGGCGGGGGAGGAGCTCTTCGACGTCTCGTACACCTACAAGGGCCGGACGGTCGCTTACCAGCACCGCTTCGGCGGCATCGTCGGCCACATCGAGCACACGGCGAGCACGACCACGAGCGCCACGCAGCGCGCGTGGGCCGACGCGTTCACGCGGATGCGGCCGTGCACGGTCTGCAGTGGCGGCCGCCTCAAGCCCGAGAGCCTGAGCTTCCGCGTCGGCAACACGCACACGTTCGCCGGCGACCAGTCGATTGCGGACCTCGTCCGGATGGACCTCGCGAGCCTCGTCGACTGGTTCGACGCGCTGGAGCTGACGGGCCGGCAGGCCGTGATTGGCGAGCCCATCGTCAAAGAGATCCGCGAGCGGCTGGGATTCCTCGTCGGCGTCGGGCTGGACTACCTCACGCTGGACCGCCAGGCGCGGACGCTCTCGGGCGGCGAATCCCAGCGCATCCGCCTCGCGACGCAGATCGGGACGCAGCTCACGGGCGTCCTCTACGTCCTCGACGAGCCCTCGATCGGCCTGCACCCGCGCGACAACGCCAAGCTCATCGCGAGCCTCACCGCCCTCCGCGACCTGGGCAACTCGGTCTTGGTCGTCGAGCACGACCGCGAGATGATCGAGGCAGCCGACTTCGTGGTCGACATCGGGCCGGGGCGGGCGAGTTTGGCGGCGAAGTCCTCGCCGCCGGCCCGCCGGACGTGCTCTACGCCGCGCTGGAAAGCGGCTCGGGCGATGGTGCGGGGGGCGACGGGGCCAGCATCCGCGAGTCGCTCACGACGGCCTACCTGACGGGCGCCCGGAGCGTCCCGACACCCACGGCCGGGGACCGGCGGCCGGGAACGGGGGGCGTCATCCGGATCGAGGGCGCGCGCGGGCACAACCTCAAGGACGTCACGGCCGAGATTCCCCTCGGCACGCTGACCGTCGTGACGGGCGTCTCGGGGTCAGGCAAGTCTAGCCTCATCAACCAGACCCTCGCGCCGGTTCTCGCCGCGCACCACCACAACGCGACGGGCGTCCCCCTCCCGTACCGCGAGGCCCACGGCCTCGACCTCGTCGACAAGATCATCACGATCGATCAGTCGCCCATCGGGCGCACGCCGCGCTCAAATGCCGCGACGTACACCGGCCTGTTCGGGCTCGTCCGCGACCTGTACGCGCGCCTGCCCGAATCGATCATCCGCGGCTACAAGCCCGGCCGCTTCTCGTTCAACGTCAAGGGCGGGCGCTGCGAGACGTGCAAGGGCGCGGGCATCATGAAGCTCGAGATGACGTTCCTGCCCGACGTCTACGTCGCCTGCGAGACGTGCAAGGGGCGCCGCTACAACGCCGAGACGCTGTCCGTCCGGTACAAGGGCAAGTCGATCGCCGAGACGCTCGACATGCCCATCGCCGAGGCCGTCGCCTTCTTCGACGCCGTCCCGCGCATGAGCCGCATCCTGCGCACGCTCGACGCCGTCGGGCTGGGCTACCTCCGCCTCGGGCAGCAGGCGACGACGCTCTCGGGTGGCGAGGCGCAGCGCGTGAAGCTCGCCCGCGAGCTCTCGCGCCCGGGCACCGGCCAGACGCTCTACATCCTCGACGAGCCCACGACGGGCCTCCACTTTGAGGACGTGCGGCACCTGCTCGTCGTCCTGCAGGCGCTCGTCGACCGCGGCAACACGGTCCTCGTCATCGAGCACAACATGGACGTCGCCAAGCAGGCCGACTGGATCCTCGACATGGGCCCGGCCGGCGGCGCCGGCGGCGGCCAGCTGCTCTACGCCGGTCCGCCCGAAGGCATCGCCGACTCGCCGACGGCGCCGTTCTTGCGCGAGGAGTTGGAGCGCGCCGCGACAAGCACCGACAGCGGTCTGCGCGTGCGAGAGATCGACCTCGACGCGCTCCTCGGCGTCGTCGGCGACGAGATCGAGCCGGATGAGGTCGAGGAGGACGAGCCCGAAGACGCCGAGGCCTAGACCGGCTCCGGAAGCGGACGTACGCGCCGGGCGGCACCGGTGTCTGCGGCCGTAGACGCCGCCGCGCGCCGTGAGACGCTTTCGAGCGTAAACCGGCCCCTCCAGCGTGCTGGCACGCCCATTGGAACGGAAATGTGACGCGGGCCGCCCGAGTGGCGGCTCTCTTCTCGGCGCAGCACCCGGCGCACGTCTCCATCCTCCCCGTTGCCATGTCCCGCTTGATCCTTTTCGCGGCCGGCCTCGCCCTCGCCGGCTGCACCGAGCTCGGCTACGCCCGCGACGTCTACGACCGCGTCCCGGGGCGCTCGTCCCGCGACCGCTACGAGCGCGCCGACGACTACGCCCGCACGACCGAGTACCGCCGCATCACGTCTGACGCCGCCGACTACGCTCGGCGCGTCGACGACGCGTT
>DASVSE010000152.1:0-4638 GCA_036388235.1 Rubricoccaceae bacterium
CGCAAAGCCGTCGTGGCTCTCGGCCGAGTCGGGCGAGACGCCGACGACGGCAATCCCGGCCGCGTCGAGTGCGTCGGTCCGGTCGCGCAGGTTGCAGGCCTGCATCGTGCAGCCCGGGGTGTTGTCCTTGGGATAGAAGTACAGCGCGACGGGGCGGCCTTGGTAGTCCGCGAGGCGAATCGTCTCGCCGGTCTGCGTGACGCCCCCAAAGTCGGGGGCGAGGTCGCCGGGTTGGGGCATCATGGGCCGATTGGATGGAGAGAACGGCGGTGATCAGACGGACTGCGGACGGTCAGGCCCCGTCGGTCCAGGTGCGGACGTGGTCGAGCGCGGCGTGAGCCGTGAGGTCGATGTGGAGTGGCGTGACCGAGACGTAGCCGTCCGAGACGGCCGCCGTGTCCGTCCCGATGCCGTCGTCGAGGTCCACAAAACGTCCGCCGAGCCAGTAGTAGGGGCGTTCGAAGGGGTCGAGGCGCTCGTCGAAGGTTTCCTCCCACCGAGACGCCGCTTGCCGGGTCGTGCGCATGCCCCGAATAGCCTCGGGTGCCCCGCCGGGGACATTCACGTTGAGGAGCACGCCCGGGGGCAACCCGTCCGTGAGGACGCGCTCCGCGAGCGTGCGCGCCGCAAGCCCGGCCGCCTCGAAGTCGGCCGGGCGCCAGTCGCCGTGCGAGACGGCGATCCCGGGGACCCCGAGAATGGTCGCCTCGGTCGCGGCCGAGACGGTCCCCGAGTACATCACGTTGACGGCCGTGTTGGGCCCGTGGTTGATGCCCGACACGACGAGGTCTGGCCGCCGCGGGAGGAGCTTCTGGACGGCAATCTTGACGCAGTCTGCGGGCGTCCCGGTGACGGCGCGGGCCCAGACTGGGCCGGCGGCGCCAGCGAACGTCCACGCGTGGACGCGCATCGGCTGGCGAACGGTGATGGCGTGCCCGACGGCGCTCTGCTCCTCGAACGGAGCGACGACGGCGAGCGTCCCCAGGCCGTCGAGCGCACGGGCGAGCGCAGCGAGGCCCTCGGCGTCGATGCCGTCGTCGTTGGCGAGCAGGATCAGCGGGCGGTCGTCGGGGGCGTCGAGCGGACTGAACGGAGCGGACATGCGGAGGCGAAGGGCGTCAGACGGGAATGCGGTGGCCGCGGAGCGGGTCCCCCGCGGGCGGACTTCGCGCGGGCGGACTTCGCGCGGGCCTCTCAGTAGCTCTCGTCAGCGCTCGGGAACGCGCCCGAGCGGACGTCGGCGACGTAGCCTGCGACTGCCTCGGTGACTGTATCGGCGAGCGAGGCGTAGCGGCGGACGAAGCGAGGGTGGAACTCTTTGGTGAGCCCGAGCAGGTCGTGGGTGACGAGCACCTGGCCGGAGCAGTCCGGCCCGGCACCGATGCCGATCGTCGGGGCCGTGAGAGCAGCCGTCGCCTCACGGGCGAGCGCGGCCGGAATTTTCTCGAGGACGACGGCGAAGACGCCCGCTTCGTCGAGCAGCCGGAGGTCCTCGCGGAGGGCGTCCGCCTCGGCCTCGTCGCGGGCACGGACGCGGTAGGTCCCAAACTGGTAGATACTCTGCGGCGTCAGGCCGAGGTGGCCCATGACCGGGATGCCGGCGTCGAGGATGCGCGTGACCGACTCGACGACCTGCCGCCCGCCTTCAAGCTTGACCGCGTGCGCGCCGGTCTCCTTCATCACGCGGATCGCCGAGGCGAGCGCCTCGCGCGAGTTGCCCTGGTAGCTCCCGAACGGCAGGTCCACGACGACGAGCGCGCGCGTGACGCCGCGCACGACGCACTGCGCGTGGTAGACCATCTGGTCCAGCGTGATGGGCAGCGTCGTCTCGTGCCCGGCCATCACATTCGAGGCCGAGTCGCCGACGAGGAGCACGTCCACGCCGGCGGCGTCGAGCAGGCGCGCCGAGGTGTAATCGTAGGCGGTCAGCATCGCGATGCGCGTGCCGGCGGCCTTCATCTCGTGCAGCGACTGCGTCGTGACGCGGCGCGTGGTGTCGTTGCCGGTCACGCCGAGCGGCTGGACGGCCACGGCCGTCGGGATCGGCACGGTTTGCGTGCTCATCGGGGAGAGCGGGCAAGCCGCCGTCGTGTGCCGGGAGAATACGCGTGCGGGCACCGGCCGATTGGCCGGTGCCCGCACCGTGAACGGCAGGTCCGGATTAGTTGCCGCCGGGGGCAGCCGGGGTGCCGGCCGGGCGCGCGCCAGGCTGGCCGGGAGCCGTCTGACCCGGGACGGGTGCGGCCGGGTCGATCCCGAGACGGCGCATCACGGCCTCGGTGATGTCGACGAGGCGCTCGCTCGCATAGAGCACGATCGGCGCGTTGTTGGCCGTGTTCGGAACGACGAGGTCGATGGTCTGCGCGGCGGCCTCGGCGCGGATGGCGCCATCGACGCGGTCGAGGACCGGCTGGTAGAGCCGCGCCTCGACGTACGAGAGGTACTGGAGGCCCTGCTGTTCGGCCTGCTCGATGAGGCCCTGAAGCTGCAGGAGCGACGTCTCGCGCTCGCGGCGCGCCTCGGGCGTGGCGAGCGCGCTCGCCCGGAACGTTTCGTAGTCGGCCAGCTGGGTCTGGAGAACCGTGTTGAGCGAGTCCTGGACAAAGCGCACGCGCGTGCCGACGGTCTGCTGCTCCTGCTGGAGCCGCTGCTGCGCCTGAGCATACTCGGGCGTGCGGACGACAATCTGGTCGGTGTCGATGTAGGCGACCTTGAAGGCGGCCTGAGCCTGGGCAACAGCCGGGAGGGCGATGAGGAGCGCAAGCGCGCCGAGGAGACGAAGGGTCATCGGGGAGTGAGTCGAGGAGGGAATCGAAGGGCCGCGGCTGGCCAGATAGAGGTCACAGCCGCCCAGCCAGAGCAGGTGGGACGAGCAGTCTAGAGGTCGCCTCCGGTCGTGGGGGGCGTCTCCGCAGCCGGCGCGCGGACGCCGCCGGGGCCGACCGTCAGGCCGAGCGCGTCGAGGACACGGTCCGTGAGGTCGTTGCGGGGGCGGGCGTACAGGAAGACGTACTCGCCCGAGCGGTCGAAGATGAAGTCGTAGTCGCCGTCGGCGGCGACGGTCTCGATGGCGACGAGCAGGCGCTCCTGGACGGGCCGCAGGCGCGACTGCTGCTCCCGAAAGAGTTCGCCCTCGGGGCCGAAGTAGCGGCGGCGGAGCGCCTCGGCGGACTGGCGGCGGGCCGCAATGTCGGCGAGCCCACGGGTGCGCTCCTCGGCGGTGTAGAGCAGTTCGCGCGCGGCGTAGTCCGCCTGAAGCGTTTCGGCTTCGCGGCCGACGGCGTCGACTTCTGCCTGCCACTGCCCCGCGAGGCGGTCGATGTCCTGCTGGGCCGTGCGGTACTCGGGCATGAGCGCGAGAATGCGCTCGGAGTCCACGAAGGCGAGCTTCTGCTGAGCCGAGACGGGCGCGGCGAGAGCGAAGACGAGGGCGGCTGCGGCCGCAAGGTGTCGGGTGTGCATCAGGATCCGCCGCCGAGGGTGAACTGGAAGTCCCACTTGGGAAGGCCTGTCTCGGACGCCCCGAAGCCCGTCGCATCGAACTGGTCGATCTGGCGGCCGAGCGTGAGGTCTACGAGCCCGACGATGGGCAGGAAGACGCGGGCGCCGAACCCTGCCGAGCGGTAGAGCCGGCTCGGGTCGTAGTCCGCGAAGCTGTCCCACGTGTTGGCCGCGTCGAGGAAGATGTACGGTGCGAACGTGAGCTGGGGCGACTGGAGCGCGAGCCACTGCACCTCGGCCTGGTACTTGTTCAGGATGCGTCCGCCGACGGGCTCCCCGTTCTGCCGCGGCCCGATGGACTGGAGCGGGTAGCCGCGCATGTACACGAGGTCCTTGCCGAAGCCGTTGATGCCGCCGACGGCGCCGTTCGCTTCCAACGCCGTCCCGCCGATGAGGTAGCGCTGGAACTGGACGTCCTCGCCGGTGAGCGAGCCGATGTAGCCAAAGCGCGAGCGGACGCTCGCCGAGAGACGCCCGCCGAGCGGCGTGTACCAGCCGTTGGAGAAGTCTGCCTTGACGTACTGGATGAAGCCCGGAACGGGGGGCGCGATCGTCAGCGTGAGGCCGAGGTTGGAGCCGGCCGAGGGCAGCTGCGGGTTGTCGAGGGCGTTGCGCGTGAGCGACTGCGCAAACGTGAGCTCGCGGCTGACGCCCTCGGGCAATCCGCCAAAGGCGTTCGAGCTGGTGATGCCCGAGATGTTGTAGAGCTGAAAGCCGAGGTCCGTTCCGGTCTGGAAGTAGTCGTCCGGGAAGCGGAGGCGCTGGCGGTAGAAGATGCGCCCGAAGCCGCGCGCGACGCGCGTGTCCGAGTTGCGCTGGGCAAAGTTCGAGTAGCCGACCGAGAAGCCGGCCGGCGTCTGGCGCCCGCGGAACCACGGCTCCGTAAACGAGAGCGAGTAGACCTGCTGGATGCGGCCGTAGGTCTGGACCTGGAGCGAGAGCTGCTGCCCGTCGCCCGAGGGCATCGGGTTGCCGCGCCCGCGGAGCATGTTCTGGACGGAGAAGTTGGCGAACGTCACGCGGGCCGTCAGGATGAGACCCGTGCCCGCCCCGCCCCAGCCGCCCGAGAGCTCGAGCTGGTCGGAGCTTTTCTCGACGAGGCGGTACGTGAGGTCGACCGTGTTGGCCTCGTCGTCA
>DASVSE010000153.1:0-2242 GCA_036388235.1 Rubricoccaceae bacterium
CGGGGACCTCCACGCGTCAGACGCACTCGCCGCGGCGGTCATCGCGCAACGCCTGATCAAAACCGACGTCGAGGTGGCGGAGATCGAGGCGTCGCTCGTCCTGGCAGCCGAGATCCACGGTCTCGCGATGGCCGGTGCGCATCCGGGCCAGACCGAGCGCGGCCTCGCGGCGACGATCGAGGCACACCTCGCGAGCGCGGGGTCGTACCCGAGCTACCCAGTCATCCTCACGCGCCGTGGCGAGGTCCTCCACGGGCACCCGACGGGCGCCTTGTTGGAGTCGGGTGACCTGCTGCTTGTGGATGCTGGCGCCGTCTCCGTCGGGACCCGCTACGCGTCCGACCTCACGCGGACGATGCCGGTCGGCGGGACCTTCTCGGAGCGCCAGCGCGCGCTCTACGACATCGTCCTGGCGGCCCAGACCGCGGCCATCGAGGCGATGCGCCCCGGTGTTCCATTTCGCGACCTCCACACCCTCGCCGCGCGCACGATAACTGACGGCCTGACAGATCTGGGGCTCATGCGGGGGGACCCGGACGAGGCGGTCGCAGCCGGTGCACACGCGCTCTTTTTCCCGCATGGTCTCGGCCACGCCCTCGGCCTCGACGTGCACGACCTGGAGGGGCTCGGTGAGGACAACGTCGGCTACGGCGACGGCTTCGAGCGGTCGGAACAGTTCGGGACGCGTTACCTCCGCTTTGCGCGCCCGCTGGCCGAGGGCCACGTGATGACGGTCGAGCCGGGCATCTACCTCGTCGATCCCCTCATCGACGCGTGGAAGGCCGAAGGGCGCCACGCTGCCTTTATCGACTACGACGCCGTCGAGGTGTGGCGCGGCCTCGGCGGCATCCGCATCGAGGACAACGTGCTTGTGACCGCTGGCGGCCACCGGGTGCTTGGCCCGCCCGTGCCCAAAACGGCGACAGCCGTCGAGGCGGCGGTCCGCGCCGGGGCGTAACGGCGTACCATTCGGGATCGCCTGCCTCTGTCCCGATGCGCCTCGCCGTCCTTCTCGCGCTCCTTGCCGCTGCACCTGCGGGCGCGCAGGCGTTCACGGTCGTCTCGTCGCAGCCCGCCGACCACGCGGTCGCCGTGCCGCTCCAGACGACGCTCGCGCTGACGTTCTCCGAGGCCGTCGCCGACGGCGCCGCCCCGGTCCTCGCCGTCTTCCCGACGGCCGCGGCGACGCTCGGTGCGCCCGTCCGCAGTCAGGACGGCCGGACGGTCTCGTTCCCGCTCGCGCTCCAGGCGGACACGCGCTACGTCGTGCTCGTCCTCGGGGCCGAGGCCACGGACGGACGGGGCCTCACGGTCCCGTTCGCGCTCAACCTCACGACAGGCACCTCCAACGGGCCGATCACGATCCGCGGAACCCTCACCGGCACGGGCGGGCTCGTCCCGGACGGCGCCATCGTCGCCCTCGTCACCGGAGACGTGGCGACAGGCACGATCCAGATCATCGCGGCCGACGTGGTCGAGGGCAGTGCGGCAGGGCTGCCGTACGCGCTCGGTCCGGTTCCGTTTTCGGTGTACTCGGCCGGGGCGGTCCGCCTGCCGCTCCCGCTCGGAAGCACGGCCGCGGGCGCGGGCTACGGCCTGTACGACCCCGACGGCGACGGCACGCCGAACCCGATCTTCGCCACGTCGGGCGTCAACATCGCGCTTGCGCCGCCACCGCCGCGGACCGCCGCCGAAGACTTTGACGGGACCCTCGCCGCGGCTGAGGACGCCCTTGGCGAGCAGCCACGCCTGGTCGCCGTCGACCCCGCCCTCGTGGACGTGTCCGGCCGCGCCTCGGCGTGGTCGTACCGGTTCGATGGGGCCGACACGGGCGCCGAGACGCGCGTCGTCCGCCTCGGGCAGTTCACGCTTCCCGCCGCCGTCGCCGTGCCGACGCCCGGCGAGGTCCCGCTTCAGACGGTCTTCGTGGACTCGCCGTCCGTGATGACGATGGCGGAGCAGAACGGAGGGGCGGCATTCCGCACGGCCCACGCCGGGCAGACCGTAACCGTCACGCTCCGGAGCTTCGTTCGGCCGTCCAACGAGGCGTTCTGGCGCGCCGAGTACCGCGCCTCGGGAGGCGACGCGTTCGACTTCGAGACGCTGTTCATCAACATCGCCGCCGGGGAGCCCGGGGCTGCCGCGGCACCCGTCCGCCTCGCGCTCCGCTCGGCCAACCCGGCCCGCGGCGCCGTAGTCGTCTCGCTGACCGTCGACATGCCCGGAGCTGCCCGCATCTCCG
>DASVSE010000154.1:0-2745 GCA_036388235.1 Rubricoccaceae bacterium
GTCGAAAATGGCGCCGGCGTTCGTGCCGCTGCCGGAGGCGAAAAGAGCGAGGCGCATTCGGGCGGCGGGGCGGGTGGAACTAGGCGAGCGGCGCTAGGCGTCCGGCGCAGTGACGGGCGAGACGGTGACGAGATGGGCCGTCGGGCCGTCGACCGTCAGGCGGACGCGGGCGCCGATGGGGAGCGTGACCTTGCGGCGGACGTGGCCGTAGACCAGGCCGGCAGCGACGGGGCCGTCGACATACTCGGCGTAGGTGTCCAGAATGTCGTCGAGGTCAAGGCTGGGGCGGTCAGGGAGCGGGTCGGCGCCCGTAAACATGCCGAAGACGAGGCCGCCGAGGCGCTCCAGGATGCCCGCGAGGCGGAGGCGGGCGAGGAGGCCGTCGATGCGGTACGGCGCCTCGCCGACGTCCTCGACGACGAGGATCGCGCCCGTAAGGTCTGGCAGGAAGGGCGTGCCGACGAGCGCGGCGACGAGCGAGAGGTTGCCACCGACGAGCGTTCCCTCGGCGTCGCCGTCGCGGAGACCGAAGGGCTCGTCGGGGCCAGGGCCGGCGAGGCTCACGCCCGTCTCGCCGCTCGCGAGGCGCCAGAAGTGGGCCTCGGTCTCGGCGTCGAGCGTCGGCCAGTCCGGGGCGACCATCGGGCCCGAGAGGCCGGTGAGGCCAGCCTGCGAGAGGAGGGCGAGGTGCAGGGCCGTGATGTCCGAGTAGCCGACGACGAGCGGACGGTTCGCGCGGGCGGCGTCGTAGTCGAGGCGGTCGAGCAGGCGGAGGACGCCGTATCCGCCGCGGAGGCAGACGACGGCGTCGAGGTCGTCGCGGGCGAAAAGGAGGTTGAGCTCCGCTGCGCGCTCGTCGTCGGAGCCGGAGAGGAAGCCGTCGGGCTGGGCGAAGGCGCGTCCGGGTTCGACAGTCAGGCCGCGGTCGCGGAGGGCGGCGATGCCCGCGTGGGCGTCCGAGGCGTCGAGCGCCGCCGAGGCGGGGGCGGCGACGGCGATGCGGCCGCGGGGCGTGAGCGGGCGGGGGAGGGGCACGCGTCGGGCGGGGAGGGCGGGCCGGCAAGCTAGCGTCCGCGCGCCCGACTCAGGCGGGTGCGGCGGGGCTGGCGGGTAGCCGAGGGGCGTGTGTTCGACGAGCGCGCACGGTCCGGGCGGGGCCGCGCGTTCTACCTTCCCGCCTCTCCGCGCCCACCCCGTCGGGTGAACCCGAACCTATGCTCCGTTTGCCCGCCGTCGCCTTCGCGGCGTTCGCCCTCGTCACGTTCACGGCCTGCGACGCCGCCGACGCGTCGGCACCGGTCCCGTTCGACCCGTCGACGGTGAACTACGACGCCCTGACGCCGACCGACTACGAGACGCAGATCCGGCCGCTCCTCGCGGCCCGCAACGTCCTCTCGCCCGTCGCGACCGACGCCCCGGGCGACCCGGCTGACTACGCGCTCGACGCGGTCGTGATGGCCGGCCCGAGCGGCTTCGTCGTGCCGTTTGACGCGCCGGGGAGCCTCATGGTGCGCTTCACGGCGGACCTGCCTGACACGGCGGCGATCCCGTTTCCGAACCTCCGCCGGCTCGAAGCCGACGAGCGGGCGTTCGTCGCGCGCTGGATCGAGAGCGGCGCGCGGGCGACCGAGGGCGGGGCCGTCCCGTTCTCGGATGCGACGGACCTGCTGTTCGCGTGCCTCCAGGGCGCGAACCACGTCGACATTCTCGACGCCGAGACGATGCGCATCATCCGGCGCGTCCACTTCGACGCGCTCGGGCTGCCGAGTGCGCCGTACGGCCCGCACCACGTCGCGTTCGAGCCGGGCGGGAGTGCGTGGTACGTCTCGCTGATCTCGACGGGCGCCGTCGCAAAGCTCAGCACCGATCTCTCGATGGACCCTGACACGCCGGCGTACCTCCTCGCCACGGCCCGGATGACGACGCCGGGGATGCTCGCCATCGACCCGTCCTCGAACCGCCTATACGTCGGCCGCTCGACGCTTTCGGCCGCGACGACGACCGGCTTTGCCATTATTGACCGGACGACGATGGCCGTCGATGAGGTGGCGACGCCGTTCAACGTGCCGCACGCGATGGCCGTCACGCCCGACGGCAGGTTTGTCCTCACGGCCTCGCTCACGGGCGGGCAGGTGGCCGTCTACAACACCGCGACCGAAGACCTGGCGATCCAGTCGGTGCCGGGTGGGCCGCACGAACTCATCCACTTTGCCGTCCTGGGCGCGCACCACGGCGGCCGTGCAGCGGCTCCAGCGTCGGGCCACGCGGGGATGGACCATTCCACGATGGACCACTCGGCGCACGGCGCCACGCCCGACGCGTCGGCGATGCACGCTTACGAGGCGACGCTGACCTCGCGCACGACCGACACGGTCCTCTTTTTCTCGATGTCGCCCACGGGCGAGCTCACGATGACCGGCACGGCGCCTGGCGGCGACGGCCCGTGGCACGCCCACGTCGCCCACGACGGCCGGACGATGCTCATCCCGGACCGCAACGGCAATACGGTCACGATTCTCGACGCCGTAACGAAGCAGACGCTGCGGACCGTCGCGGCGTCCGCTCCCGCGGGTCCGATCTCGCAGCCGCACAGCCCCGCGCCGGACCACATGGGCGAGCGCTTCTTCGTGACGAGCTCCAACCTCAACGGCGCCTGGACGCCGCCATACCTCTTCCTCGGGCCGGCCGGATCTGACGACGCGCGGGCCCCGCTCGCGCCCGCCCAGTTCAGCAACGTGACCGCGT
>DASVSE010000155.1:0-4632 GCA_036388235.1 Rubricoccaceae bacterium
TACGGTCCGAGCCACGCCGAGGAGGTCGCCGTCGGGCAGCCGACGAGCCTCGTCGTGGCCATGCCCGATGCCGAGGCGGCCGCGCGCGTCCAGGCCGCCTTCATGGCGCCCGCGCTTCGCGTCTACACCAACCCCGACGTCGTCGGGGTCGAGGTCGGCGGCTCGGTCAAGAACGTCATCGCGCTCGCGGCCGGCATGGGCGACGGCCTCGGGCTGGGCGACAACGCCAAGGCGGCCCTCGTCACGCGCGGGCTGGCCGAGATCACGCGCCTGGGCGTCGCCCTCGGGGCGGACGCCCACACGTTCGCGGGCCTGACCGGCTTGGGCGACTTGGTCGTGACGTGCTTCTCGCGCCACAGCCGCAACCGCGGCTTCGGCGAGAAGATCGGCTCGGGCATGAGCGCCGAGGCCGCGCTCGCGTCGAGCGCGATGGTCGTCGAGGGCGTCGCCACGACGGCGTCCGTGCGGGCGCTCGCGGCGCGCGTGGGCGTCGAACTGCCCATCGCGGACGCCGTCGCGGCCATCCTCGCCGGCGACATGACGCCGGCCGAGGCCGTCGCGGCGCTGATGGAGCGCGACCCGCGCCTCGAAGGGATCGCCGTTGCACCCGACGCCGGCGGACCCGCCCCCGACGTTAACGGAACCGCGGCCTGACGCCGACGCTTCGACAGGAGACGACCGCGCGCCGCCTCGCCGTTCTCGACGCCCTCTCTGGAATCTCCCCGGTTCCGCCCCCGATGACCCACGACGACCTCAAGCGCCTTGTCCTCCTCGGTGAGAGCGCGCGGCTGGAGTTCAAGAACCGCGTCCCCCGCCCGGAGCGCATCGCGCGCGAGGTCATCGCCTTCGCCAACACCGACGGCGGGACAGTGCTTATCGGCGTCGACGACGACGGGACGATCCTCGGCCTCCGCGACGCCGAGGAGGAGCTGTTCGCGCTCTCGAACGCCCTCCGCGGGCGCGTCGCGCCCGAGCCCGAGGTCGAGATCGAGGCCGTCCGCGTCGGCGCCCGCCGCGACGTCCTGGTCGTGCGCGTGCCGCCGAGCGCACAGCGGCCGCACGTGCTCGTGCCCGAGCCCGGCGCCGTGGGCGAGGCCGCCCGCCAGCACGCCTACGTCCGCGTCGGCGACCAGTCGGTCGAGGCGAGCCGCGAGTCGATCCGCGTCATGCGCGCCGAGAATCGCGGCGAGGCCGTCGCGTTCACGTTCGGCGAGGCCGAGCGGCGCCTGCTCGAGTACCTCGACCGCCACGAGCGGATCACGGTCGCGGAGTACGCGCGCATGGCCGAGATGCCGCCGTGGCGGGCGTCCAAGACGCTCGTCGCGCTCGTCCGCGCGGGCATCGTGCTGCTGCACCCGCGCCCCGGCGGCGACGACCACTTTACGGCCGCCGGCTAGCCCGCCCGAGTGGCGGCCCGAGACGGGCCGCGGCCGGACACCGGCGGGAGGACGCGTGACACTGACGCAATGTCGGGTTACACGACCGGGACGCCGCGTGACACAGGCGGGATGCCACGTGACACGGACGGGGTGTCATGTTACACGACCGGGATGCCCCGTGACTGGCTCGGGGAGCCGCGTGACACGACCGGGCTACCGCGTGACGGGAGCGGGATGCTGCGTGACACGGCTACAATGCCCCGTGACGAAGGCGCCCCGGGCCTGGAACCTCCCGGTCGTCAGGCGGCGCGGCGGTTGAGCACCCATGCGAGCCCGACCGTCACCAGCACGACGGCCAACTGCACGACGGGGACGAACACGAACGCGAGCGCGCCCTGGGCGTCGGGGTGGAGCCAGAGGGCGTCGGCGTAGAGGGCGGCCGCGCCGAGAACGATGGCGGCAGCGCCGGCGAGGCCTGCCACGCGCGCCCGGGCCGACGCGAAGTGGGACAGACCGACGGCGAGGGCGGCGTACGGCAGAATCGCCCACGCGGCGAACCCCAGGCCAGCACCGCTGAGTGCGTCCAGACCGTCGCCTGCCCAGACGAGTGCGGCGAGGGTCCCGATGGCACCCGTTGCGAGCAGGGCGAGCGTGAGCCGGCGGAGGGCGGTCGGGGACATAGGTTCGGGTTCACCCGACGGAGCGGGGCAGAGGGTCGAGCAAGGTAGACCTCCGCACTCGGACGGGCGTTCGGCTCAGCCCAGGCCGTCGAACGCGCTCAGCATCGGATCGCCGAACCGGGCCGCGTCGCGGCTGTTCTTCTGGACGACGATCGCCCCGAAGAGGCCGAGCACGAACGCCATCACGTAAAAACCCTTCTCGCTCAGCGCCAGCGATGCGTTCCACAGCCCGACGCCGAGCAGGGCGAGCGCCGCGGCCGTCGCGACCCAGCACAGGCCGAAGTAGAGCGTCGTGACCGGGATGCCGTCCAGACGGTCCCGAACGGACTTCTGAAGCGAGACGGCGGCGAACAGGCCAAACAGAAGGAGGGTGAGGTAGTAGCCTTTCTCGTTGAGCGGCATCGCTGCGTTCCACAGGCCGATGAGGTAGGCGACCGCGCCGCAGAGCAAGGCGGCCCACGAGGCCCCCGCAAACGCGGGCGACGGCGGGGCAGGGGAGGGCGTCATGGGAATCCGGGATGGGGAGACAAGAGCAGCGCGCGGCCGCGACAGGTCCCCCAAGGTCGGCGTCCCAGCGGCGCCCGGCCTGATCGGATCAGACGAGCCGCGCCTGGTGCGATCCGACTACCGCAGCGGCCACGAGGCGCCCTGCGTCTGCCCGTGACCCGTCTCGTCGTCGTAGCGGCGGTGCGCGGCCTCGTTCTCGATGCCGGCGCGCTCGGCGCGGCGGCGCGCCTCGGCGTCTGCCTCGGCGCACGTTGGCGCCGCGAGGCCGTCGAGTTCGGCGCGGACCGCCTCGGCGCCGGCTTCGGCGAGCTCGCGGTGGTGGTCCTCGTGGCGCCGCAGGGCGGTCTCGAAGCGCGACCAGTCGCGGGCGAGCGCGTACGGCGCCTCGGGCGGGCGGGTCCACCGCGGCAGTGCCACCGTCACGGCAAGGTCCACGCGGACATCGCGGAGCGCGCAGCCCCCGGCCGTTTGCGTGCGGTGGTAGCGGAACGCGAGTTCGGTCGTCGTGAGGCCGAAAAACCGCTCCGTCCCCTCGCTCGGTGCCGCTTGCACCATCGACGCCGTGATGGCCTCCTCGGTCGCGCCCGTAACGGCGTACGGCGCCTCGGAAATGTGCGTCCGGACCGGCCGTGCGGCATCGATCTCGATGCCTCCTCCTGCCGACAACGGCGGCGTCGCGCCGCTGCCTCCGTCGCGCAGCGTCAGCACGGCGAGGGCGAGGATCGCCAGTGCGGCGGTCGCGAGAAGCGTCGGCGTGAGGGAGTCGAGGCGAGGCATCCAGGCGGGGGGATTTCCCGGGTCATCGGCCAGTCGGACGGGCGCCCTCGGGGGCGCCCGTTCAAGCGCCCCGTAAGGAACGCCCCGGCGACCGCTCAGGCGACCGCTGCCTGCTGAACTGCACCATCGCCCGACGGCTGCTCCGGTTCGTAGGCGAGGGCCGGCGCGAGCCACGTCTCGACCGTCTCGACGGCCATGCCCTTGCGCGCGGCGTAGTCCGCGATCTGGTCGCGCCCGACAACGCCGAGGTTGAAGTAATCCGCGTCCGGGTGGCCGAGGATGAGCCCGCAGACCGAGGACGGCGGCGACATCGCGAGGTGCTCCGTGAGGGCGACGCCCGTCGCCGTCTCGGCGTCGAGAATCTCGAAAAGCGTCAGCTTCTCCGTATGGTCCGGCTGGGCGGGATAGCCCGGGGCGGGCCGGATGCCGGCGTACGCCTCGCGGACGAGGTCGTCGGCCGAGAGCGCCTCGTCGGGCGCGTAGCCCCACGCGTCGGTCCGGACGAGGCGGTGGACAAACTCGGCGCACGCCTCGGCGAGGCGGTCGGCGACGGACTGGACGAGGATCGCGTGGTAGTCGTCGTGGTCCGCGCGGTAGGCCGCCGCGAGTTCTTCGGCCCCGTGGACCGTCACGACGAAGGCACCCGCATGGTCCGCGACGCCCGAGCCCGCCGGGGCGACCGTGTCCGAAAGCGCACGGTTGGGCTTGCCGGGCGTCTTGGGCGTCTGCTGGCGGAGCGTGTGCAGAAGGGCCACGGTGCCCGAACGGTCGGGCGTGAGGAGCGCGATGTCGTCGCCGCGGGATTCGGCGGGCCACAGGCCGACGACCGCGCGAGGGACGAGCAGGCCGTCGGTCTCGATCTGGTCCAGGAGCGCGTTGGCCTCGTCATAGAGCGCGCGCGCAGCCGACCCGCGGGCGGGGTCGTCAAAGACCTGCGGGACACGGCCCGACATCTCCCACGCGATCAGGAACGGGCCCCAGTCGATAAGCGGGCGAAGGTCCGCGACGGACGGCGCGAGCGTCTGGACGCCGAGGCGGCGCGGCGCGGGTTGCGCGCGTGCCGGATCGAGCGGTGCGCCGTTGGCGCGGGCAGCGTCGAGCGGGAGCAGGATGGTCGCGCGCTGGCGGGCTGCGTAGCGCGTGCGGACCGTCTCGTACTCGGCCGCGACATCGGCCGCGAAGGCGGGCCGCAGGTCGTCCGAGACGAGGCTGGAGACGGCCGGGACGGACTTGCTCGCGTCGAGAATGTGGACGACGGGGCCGGAGTAGTGCGGCGCCACCTTGACGGC
>DASVSE010000156.1:0-5686 GCA_036388235.1 Rubricoccaceae bacterium
GCGCCCGGCCGTCGAGGCGTCGGGCGGGCACGCCGACGGGCGCGACGTCGCCCGGCCCGAACGGCGCCACGTGCTCGTCGCCGCGTTTGCGTGCGGCCCGGGGCGCGGGTCGGAGCCCGGGCAGGGCTGGGAGATGGCCTCGCGCCTCGCCGCCCGCCACGACGTGACGGCCCTCGTCTACTCGGGCTTCCGGCCCGTGATCGACGCCGAGCTTGCCGCGCGCCCCGTCCCCGGCCTGCGCGTCGTTTACGCGCGCCTGCCCCTCGAAAACGCCCGCCACCACGCCCGCGGCATCGACCGCACGGGCCTGCGCGAGCAGCTTCACTACATCGCGTGGACGCTCGCGACGCGCGCGCTCGTCCGCCGCCTCCACGACGCCGCCCCGTTCGACGCCGCCGTCCACGCGTCGTTCATGCGCTACTGGTCGCCGAGCCCGTGCGCCGCGCTCCCCGCCGCCGACGGGCAGGCGGGCGGCGTCCCATTCCTCTGGGGCCCCGTCGGCGGCGGCGAGACCGCGCCTGACGCCTTCGTCCGCGCGCTCCCGCTCGCGGGCCGCTTCCGCGCGCGCCTCCGCGAGACCGTCCGCGCCCTCAGCCACGCCCTGCCGGCCGTCCGCGAGACCGCCCGGCACGCGACCCTCGCCCTTGCCACGACGGACGAGAGCGCGGTCCGGATGCGCCGTCTCGGCGCTCTGCACGTCGAGACAGCGCAGGCCAGCGTCGCCCTCTCCGACGATGCCTTCGAGCGCCTCGCCGCCCTCGGTCCGCCGCCTGATGGCCCGTTGACCTTCGTGTTCATGGGCCGCCTGCTGGACTGGAAGGGCGTCGATCTCGGCCTGCGCGCCTTCGCCCGCGCCTGCCAGACCGCGCCCGACGCCCTCGCCGACGCCCGCTTCGTCGTCGTGGGCGACGGCCCTGAGCGGTTGCGCCTCGAAACGCTCGCCGCGAGCCTGCCGGTCCGCATCGAGTTCCGAGGAGCGCTCCCCCGCGACGCCGCGCTCGCCGCGCTCGCCGAGGCCCATGTCCTCGTCCATCCGAGCCTGCACGACTCGGGTGGCTACGCGACCCTCGAAGCCCTCGCCGCCGCCCGCGCGGTCGTCTGCCTCGATCTCGGCGGCCCCGCCGTGCAGGTCGCTGCGGACCCAGAAGATGGGTCTGAAGCCGTCGGCATTGCCATTCCCGCCGTGACGCCGGCACAGGCCGAGGCCGACATGGCCGACGCGCTCGTCTGCCTCGCCGCCGACGCCCCGCTCCGCACGCGCCTCGGGCAGGCCGGCCGTGCCCGCGTCCACGCCCGCTTCCGCTGGTCTGCCCTCGCCACCGACGTCGCCGACCATCTCGACGGACTGCTCGCGGCACCGCCGTCCACACGGGCTGTGGCAACGCCATCTCCGGGTGCAGCAGCCGGAGGGGGAGGAGGCCCGCACGGAGACCGCCTTCGGACGCTGCCCGGGAGAGCCGCTCCTGCGCAGACCGACGCGTCGCACCGTTTCGCCGCCGCCTGATGACCTTTGCCTTCGCGCCTACGGGACACGCCTTCGACCGCGGCCTCACCAGCCGCGGCCGCCGTGCTGGAGACCGCTACATGCTCTGGCTCGGCGGCGTCCTCTTGGGCTACGCCCTCCTCTCGCGCTCATTCGCCTACATCGGCGTCCCGCCGCTGTTCATCGGCGAGATCATGATCGTCTTCGGCCTCGCCGCCGTCGTGCGTTCGGGCCGTCCGGGTGCCCTCTTTACGCAGCCCGCCGCGTGGTGCATGGCGGCACTCGTCGCCCTCGCCGTCGCGCGGACCGTCCCGTACGTGCCCGAGTGGGGCCTCGACGCGCCCCGCGACTTCATGCTGATCGGCTACGCGGTCTACGCCGTGATCGTCGGCTCGCTCGTGGTCGCGCAGCCCGACCGCCTCTCGGTCTGGCTCGTCCGCTACCGCACGTTCGTCGTCGCGATGGTGAGCCTCGTCGCCGTCTTCTACCTCGCGTTCAAGACGGCCGAGACGTCGATCCCCTTCTTTCCCGGGGCCTCGAACGTGCGCCTGATCGAGGCCAAGGGCGGAGACATCATGGTGCACCTGTGCGGCATCACGGTTTTTCTCGTCCTCGGGATGATGAAGCGGCGGCCGCTGCTGATGCTCGCCTTGGCAGCCAACACGGGCATCGTCGTCGCGTCCAACCGCGGCGGGATGGTCGCCTACGTCGCCGGATGCGCCGTCGCGTACGCCCTCCGGCCGCCCGAGGCGCGCGTCGGGCGTCTCGCCTACGCCTTCGTCCTCTTCGTCGCCCTCGGCCTGCTCGCCGGGCCGCTCGCGAGCATCAACGGCGGCGGGCGCTCGATCTCGATCGACCAGATCGTCCTCAACGTCCAGTCCGTCTTCGGGCAGGGCGACGAGCACCTCGACGGCACCAAAAAGTGGCGCCTGCTCTGGTGGACGAAGATCATCGACTACACCGTCGACGGGCCCTACTTCTGGACCGGGCGCGGCTTCGGCATCAACCTCGCGGTTTCCGACGGCTTCGACGTCGTCAAGGAGCTCCGCAGTCCGCACAACGGCCACATGACCGTGCTGGCGCGCATGGGCGTGCCCGGGCTCGCGCTGTGGCTCGCCATGCTCGGCCTGTGGGGCGCGGCGCTCATCCGGCAGTGGCTCGCCGCCCGAAAACACGGCCGGCACCGATGGATGGCCCTCTTCGCCTTTCTCGCGGCCTACCTCGCCGCCATTCTGCTCAACGCCTCCTTCGACGTGTACCTCGAAGGCCCCATGGGAGGCATCTGGTTCTGGACTGTTTTCGGCCTCGGACTCGCCGCCTGTCACCTTCACGCCCACCGCCCCGATGTCCTCCTCGACTCCGACGCCCCCCTCGACGACGACCGGGATGACCACACCGACGGCCCCGCCGAGCCCCCCGCCGCACCCGTCTGGGCCTGGGGCGACCTCGCCGAGCCTGTCTTCGTCGCCCGCCCCCGCGTCGGCGCCGTTCCAGGACACGGTCGGACCGAGCCGGTCCTCGGGCCTCCCGTCCCCATCCGCTGAGGCCGGCGCCGCGCCGATCATCATTCGCGCGGCCACGCCGGACGATGCTGCCCCTCGGGACGCGCTCCGCGTCCTGCTCGTTCACAACCGCTACCAGCGGCCAGGCGGCGAGGACTACGTGTTCGAGGCCGAGGGCGACATCCTGGAGTCGGGCGGCCACGCCGTCACCCGGCTGGAGATGCACAACGACGACGCAGACGGCGTCTCGAAGGCCGAGCTCGCCCGGCGGACCGTCTGGAGCCGCGAGGGCCACCGCGCCGTCGAGGCTGCGGCCCTCGCCCACCGCGCCGACATCGTCCACTTTCACAACACACTTCCGCTCGTCTCGCCGGCCGGCTACTACGGCGCCCGTGCGGCCGGCGCGGCCGTCGTTCAGACGATCCACAACTTCCGCCTCGTCTGCCCGTCGGCGATGCTGTTCCGCGACGGGCACGTCTGCGAGTCGTGCCTCGGCAAGACGCTCGCCCTGCCTGGGGTCCGGCACGGGTGTTACCGCGGCAGCCGCGCCGCAACGCTCGCCGTCGCCACGATGACGGCCGTCCACCACGCCATGGGCACGTGGGAGACCGCCGTGGACCGCTACATCGCCATCACGCCGTTCATGCGCGACACGCTCGCCCGCGGCGGCTACGATCCGGCTCGCATCGCCGTCAAGGCGAACACGCTGCGCCAGATGCCTGCCCTCGCGGCCCGCGGCGGCGGCAGCGTGATTTTCGCGTCGCGCCTCGATCCCGGCAAAGGCGTCGAGACGCTGATTCGGGCGTGGGAAGCGCACCCGGACCTGCCGCCGCTCGTCGTGGCCGGGGACGGCACGCTCGCCCACGTGGTCCGCGCTGCGGCCGACCGTGCCGGGACGCACGCCGACGGCACGCCGCACATTCAGTTCGCCGGCTGGCAGAGCACCGAGAGCCTCGACGCGCTTCGCGAGACCGCAGACGCGTTCGTCTTCCCGTCCGAGTGGTACGAAGGCGGCACCCCGATCGCCTTTGTCGAGTCGCTCGCCCGCGGCCTGCCCGTCGTTGCCTCCGACATGCCGACCGTGCGCGGCATGGTCCGCGACGGCGACGAAGGCCGCCTGTACGCGTCGGGCGACTCGGACGCGCTCGCCGCGGCCGTCCGAGACGTGATGGCCGACGCCACCCGCCGCGACGCCATGGCCGACGCCGCGCGCCGGACCGCCGAGCGCAACCACTCGCCGCTCGCGACGCTGCTCGCGCTGCGGCGCATCTACGCCGAGGCCGTCGCCGTGCGGCACCCTGAGCAGCGCCCGGACGTTCCGGCCGGACCGCTCACGCCCGCCCTTCCTGTGGTCCCCGAATCGACGTTCGCCCATGCCTGACGTGCTCTCCGCCGCTCCGCCCCCGGTGCTCGCCCCGGCGCCCCAGTCACGGCGCGTCCTCGGCGTCCGCTTCGACGCGACGACGTATGCCGACGCGGCGGCCCGCATCCTCGCATGGGCGCAGGCCGGCGAGTCGCGGACGGTCTGTTGCTCCAACACGCACAGCGCCGTCGAGGCGCAGGACAGCCCGGCGTTCGCGGCCGCGCTCGAACGGGCGAGTCTCAACACGCCGGACGGTGTGCCGGTCGTGTGGGCCCTCCGTCACCTCGGCCTCGACCGGGCCGAGCGCGTCTACGGGCCGGACCTGACGCTCCATGTCCTCCGAGCGGCCGCCGCCGCCGACATTCCCGTCGCGTTCTACGGGTCGTCTCCCGAGACGCTTGCCGCGCTCGCCGCCCGCCTGCCCGCGCTCGCGCCCGGCCTCGACGTGCGGGCTCTCGTCTCGCCGCCTTACCGGGCCCTCACGGACGCCGAAGACGCCGCGTACACGGCCGAGATCGTTGCCTCGGGCGCGCGCATCCTGTTCGTCGGGCTCGGGTGCCCGCGGCAGGAGCTGTGGTGCGACGCGCACACGGGCCACATTCCCGCCGTGATGATGGCCGTCGGCGCCGCGTTCGACTTCCACGCCGGGCGTGTCCGCCAGGCGCCGCCGGCGCTCCAGCGGGCGGGCCTCGAATGGGCCTTTCGCCTCGCCATGGAGCCGCGTCGGCTGTGGCGCCGCTATGCCCGCGTCGTTCCGCGCTTTATGCTTGGGTTCGCCCGCCAGATGGCCGGCCACCGCCCCGCCTGACGGCACCGCTCCAACCGTTTCGCGCCCCTGCCGGCCTGCTCTCCCATGACCCCTCGCGTCTCTGTCGGCCTGCCCGTCTACAACGGCGAGCGTTTTCTCCAGCGGACGCTCGACGACCTCCTCGGCGGCACCTTTGCCGACTTCGAGCTCGTCGCCGTCGACAACGCGTCGACGGATGCGACGCCGGACATCCTCAGCGACGCAGCGCGGCGGGACTCGCGCGTCCGCGTCTCGCGCAATGCGGCTAATATCGGGGCGCTTCCCAACGCCAACCGGACCGTTGCGCTCGCGAAGGCGCCGCTGTTCGCCCTCGCCGCCTACGACGACCGCCACGCCCCGACTTTTCTCGAGGGCCTCGTCGGCGCGCTCGACCGCACGCCCGAGGCGGTCCTGGCCTACGGCGGGACAACGCTCGTCGGAGACGATGACTGGCCGTTCGCCTTCGACGCCGTTCGGCGCCACTACCTCGACTCCGAGGGTGAGGTGTACCGCTACGACGCGGCCCTCGAACGCCCGCTCCCCGCCGGCAC
>DASVSE010000157.1:0-5091 GCA_036388235.1 Rubricoccaceae bacterium
GCAGTTCAGCGGGTACGCGCTCGGGTTCGGGGTCCGCGACTACCGCGGCGTCAAGGTCGTCAGCCACACGGGCGGGCTCCCGGGCTTCGTCTCGCAGGTGATGCTCGTCCCATC
The DNA here is from genome assembly GCA_036388235.1 of Rubricoccaceae bacterium. Lineage (GTDB taxonomy): Bacteria > Bacteroidota > Rhodothermia > Rhodothermales > Rubricoccaceae > DASVSE01. The sequence goes on from DASVSE010000157.1 coordinate 115, forward strand.
TCTGGGCCTCGGCGTCGCCGTGCTGACGAACGGCGAGTCCGGCCCGGCCTTCCAGTCCATCACACAGGCCGTGCTGGACGCAGCGATGGGCGTCCCGCCAACCGACTGGGCGGCCGCGTACCAGACGGTCGCAGCGCGACGCGCCGCGGCTGCAGCAACCGTTGTGGAATCCGCTGAGGCAGCGCGCGACGCCGACTCGGGGCCGAGCCTGCCCCTCGCGTCGTACGCGGCGACGTACACGGACCCGTGGTACGGGGCGGTCGAGATCGCGACCGCGGGCCGCGGGCTGTCGATCCGCTTCGCGAACACGCCGCTGCTCGTCGGGACGCTGGAGCACTGGCAACACGACACGTTCGACGCCCGCTGGACCGACCGCACGCTCCGCGCCGACGCCTACGTCACGTTCGCGCTCCGCCCCGACGGGACGGTCCGTGAGGCGCGGATGCAGCCCGTCTCGCCCGAGACGGACTTCTCGTTCGACTTTCAGGACCTCGTCCTGACGCCGGCGCGCTAGGCGAGCCCGGCGACGACGTCGCCGACCAGCTGCGTAAGTCGGGGCTCGGCCTCGGCAGCGGCCGCGAGCACGTCCTGGAGCGAAACCGGGACGAGCGTCTCGGGCACGCACTCGTCCGTGATAACCGAGACGGCCATGCAGCGCAGGCCCATGTGCCGCCCGACGGTGACCTCGGGGACCGTGCTCATCCCGACGGCGTCGGCGCCGATGCGGCGCAGCCAGGCGTACTCGGCGCGCGTTTCGAGGTTGGGGCCGACGACGGCGGCGTAGACGCCCTCGCGGAGCCGGATGCCCGCGGCGGCCGCGGCCGTGTGCGCCGCCTCGCGGAGGGCGGGGTCGTACGCCTCGGACATGTCGGGAAAGCGCGGGCCCCACTCGTCCGCGTTGGGGCCCGTAAGCGGGTTGGCGCCCTGCAGGTTGATGTGGTCCGTGAGGAGCATCAGGTCGCCGCGGTCGAAAGCCGGGTCCAGCCCGCCCGCGGCGTTGGACACAATCAGCGTCTCGACGCCAATCGCGGCCATGACGCGGACGGGGAACGTGACCTCCTGCGCCGAATAGGCCTCGTACAGGTGGAAGCGACCCTGCATCGCGAGGACCGGCACGCCGCGCAGCGTCCCGGCGACGAGGCGGCCCGAATGGCTCTCGACGGTCGAGAGCGGGAAACCGGGGATCTCGCCGTACGGCACGACGGCCGTGGCGTCGATTTCATCGGCGAGGTGACCCAGGCCCGTTCCGAGGATGAGCCCGACACGGGCCGAGTCGCCAGCGCGCGCACGCAACGTATCCGCGGCGCGGGTGACGGACTGGCGGAGCGAATCGAGTGACGTCATGCGAGCAGTCTAGTCGAGGTCGTCGAGAATGCGGCGGATGCGCTCGCGCTCGGCTTCGGAGCCGGCGACGTTGTCGTCGGGCCCGGCGACGAGCGAGCGAAGGTCCCAGGCGGGCGCGGCCGGATCCGGGACGTCGGGGCTCGTCGGGTCTTCGAACCACGACGGCGCAGGCGGCGGAGCCGCCTCGGCAGGCGGACGGGCCTCATTTGGCGTCGCCCCATCCATCGGCGCCTGGGTGGCGTCTGCGGGCGGCGCCGACGGCATGTCCGAATCGGCCGGGGCGCGCTCCGGTGCGTGGGCTTCAGAGGTCGGCGGTGGCTCGGCGACCGGCGACTGCCATGACGCGGCCGCCGGCGGCTCGGGCTCGTCGGGACGCTCTTCGGCCGTCTCGGCCAAGCGAGGCACCTCGGGCGCGGCCTCGACCGCGCGCACCTCGCCCGACGATGCGTTGCCCGACGAGGCGGGCTGCAGCTTGATGAATCCGATCGGGTCATCGCCCTGGAACTGAGCCAGGATTTCGAGCTCCGAGAGCAGAAAGCCTCGGAGGCGCGCGCCAATCTCGGTCTGCCGGGCCGTGAGCTTGACGAGGTCCTGCCGGAGACCGTGCCGGTCGCGTTCGGCGTCCTGAACGATCTGGCGGGCGCGCATCTCGGCCTGGTCGAGGATGAGGCGGGCCTTTTGCTCGGCCATCGCCTCGGCGCGGCGGCCGGTCTCGCGCGTCGTCTCGAGCGCCTCCTGGAGGGCCATCTCGACGCGCTCGTAGTGGCGCAGCTTGTTCTCAGCCTCCTGCGTCCGCTCGGTCGCAACGCGAATCTCGTCCAGCGCCCCCTCCCACTGGTCGGCGAGCTGCTTCAGGAATCCGTCGACCTCATCGGTGTCGTAACCGCCGAACGTCTTGCGGGCGAACTGCTGCCGCCGGATGTCGAGGGGGTTGAGCTTCATGGACGGGCCGGCGGAAGAGGGTCGGGGGCAGGCCGCAGCGGGCGCGGGCCGTGTGGGCGGCGGCGGACGTCGGAGCGGCGGAAATCGGGACGCTCGGGCTCGGACAGGCGAGCAGAAAGGTCGTGGGCGAGCAGATCGGGCACCCCCGGCATCGCCACGGGCGTTTCAGCTCCGGTGGGCGGGTCGGGGTTGAGCCGGCTGAGCGCCACAAGTGCCGCCCGCTCACGACGGGCTGCCTCCGTCCGGGCGACGAGCGCCGCGAGCCGGTCGCACGCCTCCTCAGCGCGCGCCGAGCGGCGGCGGGCGGCGGCAGTGAGCAGGAGGGCGAGCGCAGCCAGAACGACCGCCAGGCTCAGAGAGACGACAGCTGGAACCATGCGTGTGAAGGTACGACGGCCGGGCGCAGCATCCGGCAAGGCCGGGTGAGCTAGCGGGACCCGAACAGGGCGGTCCCGACTCGCACGAGCGTCGAGCCCTCCTCAATGGCGAGGCGCAGGTCGTCGCTCATGCCCATCGAGACCACTGTCAGGTGCTCACGGCCGGGCCCGGTGTACGTGTCGAACAGCGCGCGGAGACGGCGAAACGCGGGCCGGACTATCTGCTCGGCGTCGGCATTGTCGCGCGCTGGGGCAGCGATGCCCATCACACCTGTCAGGCGCAGGCCGGGCATGCCCGCGACAGCCGTCATGAGATCGTGTGCGGCGTCTGGCGGCACGCCGCTCTTGGTCGCCTCGCCAGAGATGTTGACCTGCACGAGGGCCGGCAGCGTGCGCCCGGCGTCCGCGGCGCGAGCGCCGAGCGCTTCGGCGAGGCGGAGCGAGTCGACGCCGTGAACCAGATCGGCGGTGAGGGCCGCGTCGCGGGCCTTGTTGCGCTGCAGCGCACCGATAAGGTGCCAGCGGTGCTCGCCGCCCGCGGCACCACCCGGATAGGCCGCCGCCTTCTCCACCATCTCCTGCACGCGGTTCTCGCCAAGGTCTTTGAGACCCGCCGCGAGCGCCGCCCGGACCGTCTCTACCGGGTGCGTCTTCGTGACGGCGACAAGCGTGATGGCCTCCGGAGCCCGCCCCGACGCCGTGGCCGCGGACGCGATGGCCTCGTGGACGGTAGCGATACGATGCGCAAGATCGGACGGGTCGAGCATAGGCGTGGGTGTGGGAAGGCCGGAACCGCGGCGGCGCGTGCCCGGATCCGTTCGAGTGCCAGGCCCGACAGGGCTTCCCATCGGCACAGCGTCTCACACCCCCGCCGCGCTGCCAGGTCCGGGGCCGCATTCCGACATCCTCTCGTACTTATTCCGCGCTGTCCGCCGAGAACTTGTAGCCGACGCCCCAGACCGTCCGCACAAAGCGCGGGTTGCCGGCGTCGGCCTCGACCTTGGCGCGCAGGCGCTGCACGTGGCTGTCAATCGTCCGGTCGTAGCCCTCGTACGTGATCCCCCAGATCTGCTCAAGGAGTTGGGCGCGCGTAAACGGCCGGTCGGCATGGCGCGCGAGAAACAGCAGCAGGTCGAACTCGCGGACCGTCAGGTGGACTTCGGCGCCGTCCAGGGTCACCTCGCGGCGGGCGGCGTCGATGCGGAGCGGGCCAAACCCGAGCACGTCGTCCTGTCCCCGGTCCGCGCCGAGGCGCTCGGTCACGGCGCGGCTGCGGCGGAGCGCCGCGCGAACCCGGGCGACGACCTCCTGCACGCTGAACGGCTTGGTGATGTAGTCGTCCGCACCGACCTCGAGCCCGACGACGCGGTCAAGTTCGTCCGCTCGCGCGGTCAGCAGCAGGATCGGGAGCAGGGCGTGGTCGGCGCGGAGGCGGCGGCAAACGTCGAGCCCGTCGAGGCCGGGCAGCATCACGTCGAGCAGCACCAGGTCGGGGACGGCGCTTGCGACTGCTCTCAGGGCGTCGGGCCCGGTCGCGGCCGTCTCGACGGTGTAGCCAGCGTCTTCGAAACGCCGCGCGAGGAGGCTGCGCAGGGCGTCGTCGTCCTCGACGACGAGCAGGCGGGCGGGCGTCACGGGCAGGGCGGTGGGCGAGCGGGTAAGCTAGACGGCCGCGGGCGCGAGCGGCTGTCGTGATGGCCGGGCGCGCGAACGGGGATCGCTCCGCGACCGTTTCGTGACATCTCTCCGAGCCGCCGTCCGTTCTGTGCCTCTCCGTCCTCCCCTCTCTGTGCTCCGCTCGTTAACCATTTTCCTTCTCGCTGCTGCGGTCGCCGCACCGGACGCAACGGCCCAGCCGTCGGCGGACGCCGTGGTGGCGGCCTGGAGCAGCCGGCAAGCCGACGCCGTGCGCGGCGTGGTGCGGGTCGAGGCCGACGAGGCGGTGAGCCGGCGCATCGACGGCCCGCGCGGGACGGTCCGCGTGGAGACGCGCGGCACGCTCACGCTCGGTCCCGACGGGCGACGGACGGTCGCGTCGGCGCGCGTGGACGGGCAGGAAATTGCACCAGAGCGGGTTGCCGCCCTCGAAGCGCGTCTCGGCCGGGCCTTCGGACCCGGCTTCGGCGAAGCGTCGGCGGCGCCGCGGCTCGTGCCGCCGGTTTTCAGCCGTGGCGCCGCGGCGCACCTCGCCCCGGCGGACCTCGATGGGCGGCCCACTTGGCGGGTCTCGTTTGCGGCGCCTGCCGGCCGCAGCCGCCCTCCCCACCGGCGCGGCGGACGCCGCGGCCCAGATCGCGTCGGCGGCCATGCCGAC
>DASVSE010000158.1:0-3434 GCA_036388235.1 Rubricoccaceae bacterium
GTCGGCATGACGAACGAGACGATGCGGCGCGGCACGCCGAAGGCCTCCATGCGCTGCATCGCGAGCGGGAGCGCGGCGTCCGAGCTCGTCGTCGTAAAGGCGATGAGCGCGGGCTCGCGGACCTGCTTCAGGAAGCGCAGAACGGGGATCTTCGCGATGAGGGCGACCGGCAGCAGCGCGAGGAGCGCGAACGCGAGGAGCGCGCCGTAGAGCGTGACGACGAGCAGCAACAGCGGCTTCAGCACCTCGATCCCGCTGTGCGCGACTGTAACGGCGAGCGCGGCCCCGACGCCGATCGGGACGTAGAGCATGACGAGCCCGACGAGCTTGAACATCGTCTCGGCCAAGCCCTCCGTAAACGCGAGGAACGCCTGCTTGGGCTTGCCCGGCACCTGGCTCAGGGCGACGCCGAAGAGGAGCGAGAAAAACACGATCTGCAACACGTTGTTGGTCGCGAGCGCGTCGAAGACGGACGTCGGGACGATGTTGCGGATGTGGTCCTGCCAGCCCAGCGGCTCGGCGAGCGTCACGGCGGGCGCCTGTGCCTCGGCCGCGCGGAGGGCCTGCGTGAGCGCGGGGTTGTCGCCGGGGCGGACGAGGTTGACGGCCGCCAGCCCGACGAACAGGGCGATCGTCGTCACGACCTCGAAGTAGACGATCGACCGGAACGCGAGGCGGCCGACCTTCTTGAGGTCGTCGCCGTGGCCGGCGATCCCGATCACGAGCGTCGCGAAGAGGATCGGCCCGATGATCATCTTGATCCCGCGGACGAACAGGTCCGAAAGGATTTTGAGGTCGGCCCCGTCGAACCCGGGCGTGTCCGGCCCCTGGCCTGGGAACAGCACGCCGACGAGAACGCCGACGGCCATGCCGATAAAGATCCAGTGCGTGAACGAGAGCCGGCGGAGGCCGCGTCGCGGCGCAGCGGGGGCGGCGGTCGGGTCAGAGGGCGCGGTCATCGGCGGGGCGTGGGTCGGGCGGCCAAGCTACGCGCCTGCGCCCGGCGGTGGCTCACGGCTTCACGCACCCGCAGGACCGCCGCGGCCGCCCGCAGGGGGTCGTCAGTGAATGAGAGGGCGCGCCCGCGTCGCGCAGCCCCTCGCAGAGCGACGGGAGGGCCTAGTGGACCGACTCGTCGGCCGCCTCGGCGGCGCGCGCAGCCGCCCGGGCCGCCTGCGCGTCGGCGACGGCCTCGGGCACGCGCGGCTGGCGCATCCCGCGGATCACCTCGACGACGATGGGCAGCAGGGACACGACGATCACGCCGAGGATCACGAGCGAGAACCGCTCCTTCACGGCCGGGATGTTGCCGAACGTGTGCCCGGCGTAGAGGAACAGGAGGACCCACGCGATCCCGCCGGCCACGTTGTAGGCGAAGAACTTCCGGTACGGCATCGTCCCCATCCCGGCCACGAACGGCGCGAGCGTCCGCACGATGGGGACGAACCGGGCCAGCACGATGGCCTTGCCGCCGTGCTTCTCGAAGAACCGCTGGGTCTGCTCCAGGTGCTTCGCCTTCACCCAGCCCCGCGCTGCGATGGCCTTCCCGAACCGGTCGCCGATGGTGTAGTTCACGGCGTCGCCCGCGATGGCGGCGACGATGAGGAGCCCGGCGAGGAGGTGGACGTTGAGCCCGGACTCGGGGAGCGCCGCGATGGCGCCGGCCGCGAAGAGGAGCGAGTCGCCGGGGAGAAACGGCGTGACGACGAGGCCGGTCTCGCAGAACACGATGGCCGCGAGGACGCCGTAGGTCCACCCGCCCGCCTCCTGCACGATCTCGGCCAGGTGGACGTCGATGTGCAGGATGAAGTCGATCAGGAAGCGGACGGCGTCCATGCGGGGCGGGAGCGGGAGAAACGAGGGCGGGGCCGCCTCGGCCTAGGTCGAGGCGGCCCCGCTGGCCGGAAGCTAGGCCCGGATCAGGCCGGCACGACGGCGCCGCCGTCGCCGGTCGTCGGGGCATCGTGGGCCGGGGCAGCCACGCCGCGGAGGCGGGCCGAGAGGCGGGCCCGCATCGTGTCGAAGATCTCGTAGACCGTCGGGACGACGATGAGCGTGAGGATCGTCGACGTGATCGTCCCGCCGATGACGGCGGCCCCGAGCGGGCGGCGGAAGAGGGCGCCCTCGCCGGAGCCGATGGCGATCGGGATCATGCCGGCCACGAGCGCGAACGTCGTCATGAGGATCGGCCGGAGCCGGATCCCGCCGGCCTCGATGAGCGCGTCCCGCGCCGACATCCCCCGGCCCTGGAGCTCCTTGGCGAAGTCGATGAGGAGGATCGCGTTCTTGGCCACGATCCCCATCAGCAGGATCACCCCGATCATCGACATGATGTTGATCGTGGAGCCGGCGATGAGGAGCCCGAGCATAACGCCGATGAGCGAGAGCGGGAGCGAGACGAGGATGGCGAGCGGGTCCAGGAACGAGTTGAACTGGAGCACGAGGATGAGGTACATCAGGAGGATCCCCGAGAGAAGCGCCGTGAGGAGGCTCGTGAACACCTCGGCCTGGTCCTCGGCCTCGCCGCCCTGGTTGACCTGGACGCCTTCGGGGAGCGGGTTCGCCGCCATCACGCCGTCGATGCTCGCGAGGACCGTGTTGAGGTCGTACCCCTGCGCGACGTTGGCCTCGACCGACACGACGGGGTCGCCGTCGAGGTGCTGGATGACGGCGGGCCCGAGGCCCTCCCTCGCCACGGCGACCTCGCGGAGCGAGATGGTCGTCGGGCCCCCGGGGCCCTGGACGCGGAGCGGGAGGTCCTGGAGCGCCTCGGCGTCCTGGCGGTACTCGGGCGCGTAGCGGACCGTCACGTCCCGCGTCTCGCCGTCGGGGTCCACCCAGTCGCCGGCGTCGATGCCGGCGAAGGCGGGCCGGAGCGAGAAGGCGATGTCGGCCACGGCGACGCCGCGCTGGAGGGCCGCGTCGCGGTCGACGTCGACGGCCAGCTCGGGCCGGCGCCCGCGCGTCGAGAGGCCGACGTCGGTCGTCCCGGGGACCTCGCGGATGCGGGTGAGGAGGGCGTCGGCCTCCTCGGCGAGCTGCTCGCTGTCGCGCCCGCGGAGCTGGAGCTGGATCTGCTTGGCCGCGTCGAACCCGGTCGCGACGCTCACCTCGACGCCCGGGATCTGGACGGCCTCGGCCCGGACGATCTCGGCCATGTCGAGCTGGCTCTTCTCGCGCTCGGCGATGGGGACAAGCCGGACGTAGACCGAGCCCTCATCGACGGCGCCGGTCGTCGAGGAGACCGTCGAGTAGGCGTAGGCGACCTCGGGGTGCGACCGCGCGACGGCCACGACCCGCTCGATCCGGGCCTGCGTGAGGGCGAGGCTGGAGCCCGGCGGCGTCTTGACGGACATCTGGAACTCGGACGAGTCGTCCTCGCCGAAGAAGCCGCCGCCGACCTTCGGCGAGGCCGGCGCGACGGCGATCATCGT
>DASVSE010000159.1:0-3076 GCA_036388235.1 Rubricoccaceae bacterium
AACGGCCTGCCCGGCGTGCCGGCTCAGCCGAGAACGGCTCGGTCCTGAACATGTGGTCGCTACCCGTCGCGTCCCAGTCGCTGACTGTCAACACGTATGTCTCGCGAACAGCACGGGCGTCAGCCTCGACGGAGAGCCAGACGGGGAGACTGTCGGTGCCGACATCGTCGGCGACTGAACCGCGCGACCGGGCGGCTGACGCGCCTCGGCTCGTCTGGAGGTCAACCTCCAGATCGGGTCCGCTCGCGAGGTCCCACGCCCGTGTCCCGCTAGGAGGCGTGAACGGGACATCGGTGAGCACGATATATGCGACTGCCGCGCGCTCGGCCCTGCGGATCTCGCCTCGGTCTGCGTACTCGGCAAGGTCTGCCGCAGCCTCGCCCTCGCTTGTGTCCCTCGTGATCGAGCCCGGCAGAACAGCAGTGAGAAGGAGAGAGACAAGGGCCAGGCGGAGCACGGCAGACGGGGGTTAGGGCTGGGCACGATAGCAAGGGTTTCCGCGCACATGCAAGAGCTCGCGCCACTGGCTATTCGCGGCCTGAATGGTCGGTACCGAATCCGGCGTGGCGTCCGAAGGGGGACTATGCATCCTCACGCCTCGGGGCGCTTCCGTTTCGAGGTGCCCGGGGTCTTGACCCGCAGGATGCATTCCTGAGCCCGACTGCCATCGTGGCGGCTGGGCTCTTCTCGTTTCCGCCCACTTCAGGCACCGACCTGCACGTCCGTGCGGTCGTCTTCAACAAGGTGAGCAGTCGCTCGCCACAGCCACGACAGAGGTGTCGTGCGCCATGAACACCATCCCCACCCTGGGCGAGATCCGCCCGTCCACGACCGGCGACCCGTATGCGGAGCCGTTAAACGTTCCGCTTTACGCTCTTCGTCGCCGCGAGTGGCGCGTCATCACGCCGGACCAGTGCCGCGTCAAGGGCTGCCCCGTCTGCGCCTGGCGCAAAGCCGGGCTACTCGACACGCCTGTCGTCCGTGAGCCCAACTCGGGCTACACGTGCGTCTCGTCGTACTGCCCCGGCTGCGACACCGTCCGTTGTGTCTGCCTGCCCGAGGGCTATGAGGACGCTGCCCGCGAGCACGACTACGCGCTTGGGCACGAGCACGGGACGGCCGACGGTCCCGACAACCGGCCGTCCCGTCGCTGGCTTCTCGATGCGGGCGTCGACCCTGACGCCTACCTCGACGGCTACGACGCGGCCTGCGCAGGCGTCGTGCTCATGCTGCCGGACGATGCACCAGCACGGCTGTGGGACGAGCTCGACGACGGGCTGCCGTTCTAGCCGCCTCAGGTCTAACCCACCACTAGGCAATCGCTTCCGGGCACCGCGCCCACTGGACCGATGACGGTCCACACACAACGCCCGCCCCGGAGTCCCCAAGGCGAGCGTCGCCATGTCCGGCCGGACTGTCCGGTCGCTTCCGCCGCTGCGCTGCTCGAACAGCGCGACGGCTATCACACCAGCACGGGGGAGGCCCCGATGCCATGCACAGTTACCAGATCACGGACGAGGTGCGCCTCGTCAACACGGTTCCCGCTCTCACCATCTGCGACCGGACGGCCACCTACACGTCCATCCCCGAGCCTGAGGCCCGCGTTCGCCACATCGCCGCCGAGGCCGGTCGCTGGCTCGCCTTCGCGACTGAGCGCACGCGCATGGCGCCGCAGATGCTCACCGCCAAGGCGCTCGACAGCACGGCGTTCTCGGTCGCCACGGGCGCGGCGGGCTTCGCCGTGCCCAGCAAGCTGACGGGCGTCAAGCCTTACCAGCGCGCACTCTGGCAGATCGTCCGCGACGGCTACCGCACCTTCGACGCGCTCGAAACCGACACGGCCACGACGAGCGGCGTGCGCGTCTCGTACGGCGACACCCTCCTCGGCGAGGTACAGCCCAAACACGTGGGCTGGGTCCGGCCGCTCGTGCCCTTCGGGCTGACGGTGCACCTCGCGCGCATCACGGGCTCCGAGACGGAGGGCCGCACGCTCGGCGTCAACATCGTCTTCGGACATATCGGCCAGGCCATCACGGCGCTGGGCAACGCGCTCGGAACGTCTGGCGACGGTGCGTCCGGAGATGGTTCGACACGGCCAGCCGTCTTCCCGGTCCCCGCCTTGCCCCGCAACCGGTCGACGGGCGACGGGGCATCTGGCCGCCTGCGTCTCGTCGTCCCCGATCCGCTCGACGTCGTGCTCGTCCGCGACATCGACGGCACGGCGAGAGCCACCGTCGCGCACGTCTCCGTCCACTCGCCGACGGGCATCGACTGGGGACGCCTCGGGGCAGGCCCGACCGACCTCGCGATCGCCGTGCTCACAGCCGTCGCGGGTGCGGGCATCGCCGAGCGTCACAGCGCCGCCTTCGCGGTCGAGGTGATCGCGCGCATCCCCTATGCCGGCGGCGTGCTGCGCGCGGCCCGTGTCCGCGATTGGCTCGCCCGTCAGCAGGCCTGATCTACTGGCTGGCGGGTTGCCAGCCTTCTTCCATCCGCCGGACCTGACGCCGGGGTGCTCATGCGAGCGCCTCGGCTTTGTCGTGTCCGGCCTCTCCAACTCAACGATGAACCTCACGATGACGGGCCAGACGGCCCTCGACTTCACCTCTTTCGTCCCGGTCGCCGTCTCGGCACCATCCACCGCCGATGCCTCGGCTACGACCGACCGGCCGAGCCGCGAGGACCGCCTGACTGCCGCCCACGCCGTCCTCGCGTCTGGCCTCTCGGATGTCCGCGACGACCCCGAGGCGATGGCACGCTTCCTCGCCTTTCGAGCCCGCTTCCACGACTACTCGCTGAACAACACCGTCCTCATCTGGACGCAGAACCCAGCGGCCCGCTTCGTCAAGGGCTACCGCGCGTGGCAGGCCGTAGGTCGGCAGGTCCGCAGGGGCGAGACCGGCATCACCATCCTCGCGCCCGTCGTGCGCCGGGCCACGAAGGCCGAGATCGCGGCCGGGGCTGATCCGGACAAGAAGACGGCCATCGCCTTCCGCACCGCGACCGTCTTTGACTACGCGCAGACAGACGCCGTCACTGACGACGCGCTCGTTTATGTGCCGCCGGCCTCGCGACT
>DASVSE010000160.1:0-1686 GCA_036388235.1 Rubricoccaceae bacterium
CACCGTTCGGGCGATGTTGAGCGCGTAGACGATGAACGCGACCAAGTCGCCGGCCGTGAGGCGGCCCGCGAGGACCTCGCGGCCGCCGAGCCAGAAGATGCCGACGAGGGACGTGAGGAAGAGAAACCCGACGACGTTCCAGAAGACGGCCGTGACGACGGACCGGCGGCGAGCCGCCTCGAAGAGCGCCTCGACGGCCGCGCCGTAGCGGTCGGTTTCGAAACGCTCGCGCGTGAACGCCTGCACGACGCGGACGGCGCCGATGGCTTCCTCGGCGACGGCCGTCGTCTCGGCGAGGTGGTCCTGGATCTCGCGCGAGAGGCGTCGTACGACGACGCCGACGTAGCGGGCGGCTAGGGCGACGGGCGGCACGACGACGACGACGCCGAGCGCAAGGCGCCAGTTGAGGCTCACCATGAGGACGGCAGAGCCAACGAGCGTGAGGCTGAGGGTGAGCGCCTGTTCGAGGTCGTCCGTGACGGCGGTCTGGACCTTGGAGACGTCGTTGGTGAGGCGCGACGTGATCTCGCCGGTCCGCGTCTCGGCGAAAAAGCGGAGGCCGAGGCGGTGGAGGTGGCCGTAGAGGCGCCGCCGGAGGTCGGCGACGACGCGCTCGCCGGTCCAGTCCAGCAGATACCCGCCGCCGACGCCCAAGACGGCCTGGAGGGCGAAGAGGCCGAGCAGGCCGAGCGCGAGGCGGTTCAGGAGGCCGCCGTCGGTCTGGGTAAAGACGGAGTCCAACAGGCCTTTGAGGCCGAGCGGGACGACGAGGCTCACCGCCGTCGCGGCCATCAGCAGGGCGATGGCGAGGCCGAGGCGGGCGCGGTACGGCTGCGCGAGCGCGAGAAGGCGGCGGAAGGTGACGCCGAGCGGCACGCGGGGCGCGGCGGGCGTCGGGGCGGCGCCGGGGAGAGAGTCGGGCGTAGGCATCGGACCCGAACGCGCGGGGTGTAGGCGCGGGTTCTGCCCCGGCTCGGGCCGGGCGCGACGGCACGGCGGGCGCGGTGCGAAGTTGTGGCCCGTCTGCTTTGCCCGCTTCTTTCCGCCTGATGCCCGTCTCGCTGCCTGTCGCCGTCTCGCTTCCGTTCCTGAACGAACTCGTCGCCCTGCTCGTGGCAAGCGTGGCCATCGCGTACGTCTGCCTGCGGCTGCGCCTCGTCCCGATTGCGGGCTTCCTCATCGCGGGCGTGCTCATCGGGCCGAACGCGCTCGGCATCGTCTCGGACCAGGAACTCGTCGACATGCTGGCTGAGGTCGGCGTGATCCTGCTGCTGTTTACGATCGGCGTCGAATTCAGCCTGGTGCACCTGGCGCGGCTCAAACGCGCGATCCTCGTCGGCGGCGGGCTTCAGGTCGGGCTGACGGTCGGGCTCGTCGCGGGCGGGCTCGCGCTCGTCGGGACGCCGTGGGCGACGGGGACGTACACGGGCTTTCTGGTCGCCCTCAGCAGCACGGCCATCGTGCTCGGGCTCCTCGCCGAGCGCGCCGAGACCGACACGCCGGCTGGGCGGCTCGCCATCGCGATCCTCGTCTTCCAAGACCTCGCGATCGTCGGGATGGTGCTCCTCGTGCCGATCCTCGCCGGGCAGGGCGGGACGCCGGCCGAGGTCGCGCTCGTCTTCGGCAAGGCCGCCGCCCTCATCGCGGCCGTCCTGATCCTCGCCCGCCGCGGCGTGCCGTGGATCC
>DASVSE010000161.1:0-5327 GCA_036388235.1 Rubricoccaceae bacterium
CTCGGGCGACATCGGCGCGAAGCTCAGCCGCGAGGGCGGTTCCGTCGAGAAGGCGGGCCATGGGCAGCGGGCGGGCTCGGGACAAGCTACCCCGCCGGTCTAGCTTGAGGCCATGCCCGACGCTGCCGCCAGTTCGCCCGATGCGGCGCCTCCCGAGGCGCTCGACGCGCTCCGCCGCACGTGGCGCTACGACGCGTTTCGGCCGGGGCAGGCCGAGACTGTCACCGCTGTCCTGAGCGGACGCGACTCCCTCGCGGTCCTGCCGACGGGCGGTGGCAAGTCGCTGACGTACCAGGTCCCGGCGGTCGTGGCAGCTCCGCGGCGGGCGGTCGTGCTCGTCGTCTCGCCGCTCCTCGCGCTCATGCGCGACCAGGTCGATGCCCTCGCGCGCCGCGGCGTGGCCGCGGCGATGGCGCACGCCGGGATGTCCCACCGGGACGCGGACCAGCTCTGGACCGACGCCGAGTTTGGGCGCTACCGCCTCATCTACGTCACGCCCGAGCGCCTCCAGACGGACCTGTTCCGGGCCCGTGCGTCCCGTCTTCCCGTCGCCCTCCTCGCAGTCGACGAGGCGCACTGCGTGAGCGAGTGGGGCCACGACTTCCGCCCGGCGTACCGCCGCATCGCCGAGGCACGCCCGCTCCTGAGCGACGCCGACGGCCGCCCCACGCCCGTCCTCGCCGTTACGGCGACCGCGACGCCCGACGTCCGCCGCGACATCGTCGAGCAACTCGGGCTCCGCGACCCGGTGGTCGTCGTGCGCGGCTTCGACCGCCCGAACCTTGTCTGGTCTGTCACGCAGACCGCGGACCGCGAACGCCGCGCGGCCGACCTGCTCCGCGAATGGGGCGGGACGGCCCTCGTCTACGCCGGCACGCGAGCCGCAACCGAGGCCTGGGCCGCGCGCCTCGCCCGCGCGGGACTCACGGCCGAGGCGTACCACGCCGGCCTCGCACCCGACAAACGCAACGCCGTCCAGGCGCGCTGGATCACCGGCGAGACGCCGATTCTCGCTGCGACGAGCGCCTTCGGGATGGGCATCGACAAGCCCGACGTGCGCGCCGTCGTCCACGTAGCGCTCCCGCCGACGCTCGAAGCGTACTACCAGGAAGCGGGCCGGGCCGGGCGCGATGGCCTGCCGGCTGGGGCGGCCCTCCTCGTCGCGCCGGACGACGACCGCACGCCGCGCCGCATGGCCGAGACGGGGCATCCACTCGCACCCGAGGTTCAGGCCGTCTACCGGGCCGCGGGCAGCCTCGCTCAGCTGGCCATTGGCAGCGCGCCGAACGGGCCGACGACGGTCGATACGGCTCGCCTTGCGAGTGTCGCCGGCGTGCCCGCATCGACCGTTCGCGCCGCCGTCGAGCGCCTCGCGCAGGCGGGCGTCTGGACGGCTGCCGAGGCCGAGGTCGACCTCGTCCGCGTCCCCGGCGGGCCCGGCGCGCTCCGTCGGTACGCCGGGGACGCGTCGACGGCGGTTGCCGCCTTCGTCGGGCACGTGCTGCGCGTGCTCCCGGCCGAGGCGTTCGGCGGGTGGGCACCGCTCCCGGTCGAGGCGCTTGCCCGGCGGGCGGGCCTTGCCGAGGCGCGCGTTCGTGCCGGACTGGCCTTTCTCGCCGAGCGGGCGCTCGTGGACCTGCAGCCGGCCGGCGACGGGTCGATCCGGCTCGTGTGGGCCGGCCCGCGGTCGGACCGGGCGCCGGTCGATGCCCACGGTCTCGCCCGCGCCCGGTCGCGCGCGCTCACCCGCCTCGACGAGGTCGTCGCGTACGCGTCGGGCGTCGGGTGCCGGCGGCAGCACCTGCTGGCGCACTTCGGCGAGCCTGCGCCGCCGCGCTGCGGCCGGTGCGACGTGTGCCTCGGCAGCCTTCGCCCTCAGACGGTCACGCCGCGCGACGAGCCGCTCCTGCTCGCCCTGCTCGGCCACATCGGGCGCGCCGACGCGCCCGATGACTGGCTTGTGGGTACGCCTGCGGCCCGCCGAGACGGGCTCCTGGACTGGCTCGCGCAGGAAGGCTTCGTGCGCCTCGAGGACCCGCTCGCGCGCGTCTGGGCGCTTACGCCGAAGGGCCAGCGCCGCCTCGGCCGCTGAGCCTTACCGCGCGACGACGAGGCGCCGCGACGTCATGAACGTCTCGCCCGTCACACGGACAACGTAAACGCCCGGCGGCAGTCCCGAGGTGTCGAGGGAGATGTGCACGAGCGCCCCCGGCGATACCGCGCCCGAAAAGGCGACGCCGACCTCGCGGCCCGTCACGTCGTACACGGCGGCCGTGACGCGCTGGGGCGCCTCGACCGAGAGCGTCACAGCGCTCTCGGTCGAGCCCGTCGCCGGGTTCGGTGTCGGCATCGAGAGCTCGAAGCCGCCCGGCATCTCGGGCGCCTCGCCGCCGGCGACGACGAGACTGGTCGGGCGGAGCACGAACAGACCGTTGTTGATGTCCGACGCGACGATGATCCCGCTCGCGAAGTACGGGTAGTTGCTCCACTGGCCGTTGTAGCCCTCGGCGTTGCCCTGCGGGTACGTGTCGAAAAAGGCTGCTTCTGAGAAGGTCCCTCCAGCGATGCCCGAGATGTCCAGGATGCGCAGCCCGCCCTCGTAATTGCTCTGAAAAGAGTACCTGCCGCGGACGTACTGGTTGTGGTCAGTGACGGGGTTGGTACCGAAGTGGAAAAACTCGAATGAGACGTTGTCGAGGTCCGCGACGTTCATCACAATCGTGCGCGTTCCCTGCGCTGAGCTGTCCACCTCATCGTCGACGATGAAATGCAGCCGGTCGTCGGTGAGCCAGCCCTGATGCGTGTAGCTCGGGTTGGGGTAGTTCGTGCGCGAGATCTGAACCGGGGCGAGCTTGTTGGTCACGTCCGTAATCGTGACCGTGTCTTCGTTCGAGCTGAAACAGACCTCGCGGCCGGAGTAGGTCGCGTCGGGGCCGTTGTACACGATGCACTGCGTGTCGTGCGTGTAGCCGTCCGTGTCGAAGCAGCCTGCATAGACCGGGGCGGCGGGCGTCCGGATGTCGACCATGTGGAGCCCGCCCGCGTTGCACGTGTAGCCTGCCTGGTTGGCGCCGACCGCATAGGCGAAGCCTGTCGCCTCGTTGATGGCAATGTTGTGCGCCTTGCCGATGCCTGTGTAGACGGCGTCTGGCAGGAAGTCGCGCAGCGGGTCCGGCGTGAGGCCGCGCAGACGGGTGAGGTTGAACACCTGCATGCCGTGGCCCGGCGCCTCCGAGACGACGAACGCGTGGTCACGGTAGACCTTGATGTCACGCCACGTCGAGTTATCCGTCCGCGTGTTCATCTTACCCAGGACGAGCGGCTGCGTGGGGTTTGTCACGTCCACGAAGACCGTCCCGGACCGCGTTCCGCCGAGGGCATACTCGCGGCCGGTCGTCGGGTCGGTCCAGCCCCAGATGTCGTTCATGCCCGATGTGCGGAGCGGACCCGTCGTGCCCGTCGGGACGAGGCTCAGCACGTCGACTCCGCGGCATGGGTAGTTGACGCCGTTGAGCTGCGCTCGTCCGTTCGAACACGTGGCGGGGCCGTTGATCTGGGCTGCCGCTGGGAGAGCGGCCAGCGCGCAGGCGATAAGAGCGGCGAGGATCGAGGAGGAACGCATCGGGCAGGCGGTTGTCTGAATGCAACCTACTGCGCGTTCTCGCACCGGGCTCTCATCTCAAGTACTAGACTCGGAGCGTCGCGCACCGAGCTCGGCAGGCGAGGACACGTAGACGGCAGTGCGCCGGCCAGAGGGGCTGGAAGCCCACTCCGACCGGCGCACAGGTACGGGAAATGCCTTTCCGCTAGCGCGCGAACACGACGCGTCGCGTTGCCGTGCCCTGCTCGCCCGTCACGCGGACGACGTAGGTCCCAGTGGGGAGCGTCTCGCGGCGAACTGTGAGCTCGGTCTCACCGTCGGCCAGGCCGTCGAGGAGGACGCGCACCTCGCGCCCGAGCGCGTCGTAGAGCGCCACGCGGACGTGCTGCGGCGCGCCGGTCGAGAGCACGAACCGGGTCTGGTCCGACGCGGGGTTCGGCGCCGGTGCCGAGAGGGCGAGGCCCGTTTCGGCGTCCGGCACACCCGCCTCGCCGGCGACGGCGAGGGCCGTCGGGCGGAGGACGAACAGACCGTTCTGAATGTCCGACGCGACAACCGTGCCCGAGGCGAAGTACGGGTAGTTCATCCACTGCCCGCTATAGGCGCGGCCGTTGTTCTGGTTGAACGTATCGAAGCGGCCGACTTCGGGCAGCGTTCCCGACGCGATCGTGGACGTGTCGAGGATGCGCAGGCCTTGCGTGTAGTCGCTCGTGTAGGCGTAGCGGCCCTTGACAAAGATGTTGTGGGCGTAGGTCGCGATCGATCCGTAGGAGTTGAAGGCGAACTCGATGTTGTCGAGGTCGGTCGCGTTCATCACGACGGTGCGGACACCCTGAGCTGACGTGTCGAACTCGTCGTTGATGAGGATGTATCGGCTGTCGGACGTCAGCCAGCCCTGATGCGAATAGCCGACGTTGGGATATTCCGCCGTCTCGAAGCGGGCCGGCGCTGCCTTGTTCGTCATGTCGACCACAGACAACTCAGACGCGAAGGTGCTGCCCGGCTCACCCTGGTACGCGAAGCAGAGGTCGCGGCCGGCGTACGTCGCGTCCGGGCCGGTGTACGTGAGGCACTGTGCCTCGTGCGTGTAGCCGTCGCCTTGGTAGCAGCCGGCGAAGGTCGGCGTGAGCGGGTTGCGGACGTCCACGATGTGGAGGCCGCCCGCCGTGCAGGTTGGGTTGGTCGCCCCGACGGTCGAGTTCGACCCGGCAAGGTAGAGGTAGCCGTTGAGCGCCGTCAGCGTGTGGACGTTTGAGACCCGGGTGTAACGGGCGTCCGCCGTAAAGGACTGCGGGGCCGTCACGCCGCGCAGGCGCGTGAGGTTAAAGACCTGGACCCCGTGGCCCGACATTTCGCTTCCGACGAAGAGGTACGTGCCGTCTGTCCGGAACGTGCGCCATGCCGCTCCACTCGGGTCGCTCACAGCCGACGGCAGCTTGCCGAGGTAGACCGGCGCGTCGGGCACGGTGACGTCCACGAAGCCGATGCCGTTGCTCAGGCCGACGAGCGCAATCTCCTTTCCCGTCTGGGGATCGGTCCAGCCCCAGACCTCAGAGAGGGCGGACGGGGGGGACGGCGTAAATGACGACAGCGGCAGCCGCGCGGCAAGGTCGATGCCTGAGCAGGCGTAGACGCCAGCGAAGCCGTTCACGCAGGGCGTCGTCGCGAGGACCAGGTCATCGGAATCGCCGTTCGCGACGCCAGCGCTTTTGAGCCCAGCCTCCGT
>DASVSE010000162.1:0-2145 GCA_036388235.1 Rubricoccaceae bacterium
AGACCGTCTCGACCGCCGACCTCCTCGCCCTGGTCGCGGCCCTGAACGCCGACCCGGCCGTCGACGGCATTCTCGTTCAGCTGCCCCTCCCCGACGCCGTCGACACGCCGGCGGTCGTGCGGGCGGTCGATCCGGCCAAAGACGTCGACGGCTTCCATCCGGTCAACGTCGGACGGCTGTGGCTCGGGGAGCGGGCCCTCGCGCCGTGCACGCCCGCCGGCATCGTCGAGATGCTGAAGCGCTCGGGCATCGAGACAGCCGGCGCGCACGCGGTCGTCGTCGGCCGTAGCGACATCGTCGGCAAGCCGATGGCGGGCCTGCTGCTCAGCCGCGGGCTCGACGCGACCGTGACGGTCTGCCACAGCCGCACGCGCGACCTCGCCCGCTACACCCGGCAGGCCGACCTTCTCGTCGCCGCGATCGGCCAGGCGCGCTTTATCTCGGCCGACATGGTCCGCCCCGGTGCCGTCGTGATCGACGTCGGCATCAACCGCGTCGACGATGCCAGCCGCGAAAGCGGGTACCGCCTCGTCGGTGACGTGGACTTTGCCGGCGTCGAGGCCGTCGCGGGCGCGATCACGCCCGTCCCGGGCGGAGTCGGGCCGATGACGATCGCGATGCTGCTCGCCAATACGGTCCAGGCGGCCGAGGCGCGGCTCGCCGCGCGCACCGAGGCAGGCGAAGCGTAGGTTTGCCGCCTCCCACCCCGGCGTCCCGATGTCCAAGCTGCGTGTCCTGAGCGAGTTCTGGCAGTTTCTGCGCGTGCGCAAAAAGTTCTGGCTCGCCCCGATCGTGCTCGTGCTCGTGCTGCTCGGCCTGATCGTCGTTGCCGCAAGTGGGACGCCGCTCGCGCCGTTCGTCTACGCGCTGTTCTGATCCGGTGCGCTAGAGGCTCTGCTCGAAGCGGATCCGGTAGTCGCGGTAGGCGGCGTTGTAGCCCGCGGCGACGACGGTGAAGCCCGTTGCGAGGCCGAGGACCGTCATGCCGGGGTGCTTGTTCGGGAACGTGTCGAAGGCAAAGCGCTCGTAGCCGAGGCGCCGCGCCTCGTCCTGCATCGCCCCCAGGAGCGCCCGGGCGACACCGTGGCGTCGCGTGTCCGGCAGGACGCCGCCTTTGGCGCTGTAAAACGTCGTCCGGCTCTCGCCGTAGCCCACCTTGAACCCGACTGCCCGGCCGTCGCGGCGGGCGACGAGGATCGTGAGGTCTTCGCGGTCGAGGCGGTGGATGACGCGGGACTCGCCGAAAATGGCCTCGTTGAGCGCGCGGACCTCGTCGAACTGGTCCAGCCCGACGCGCTCGGTCGTGAGCGGCGCGGCCGAGCGGGCGACGGGGGAGGCGGGCGGGGCGTCGAGAAGCTGCATCTCGCGGAAGGAGCGCGTGCGGGCGTACGGTAGGGAATCGGCGGACGCGACGCAAGTGGAACCGTCGCGGAGTCGCCCGAGCAGGACGTTATCCGGGCCCGAGCTGCGGCACGTCCGGCCCGGCCGGGAGCGCGGGCGGGGCTTCGTCCACGAGCGACCACGGCTCCAGGAGCGCCTCCGGGATGCCCGCGAGAAAGCGGCTCGGCTCGGTCAGGATCGCGCCCGAGCCGCGGCGGTAGTGGACGAGCGGGTGCGAGACGTACAGGCTCGTCTCGGCGCGAGTGAGGGCGACGTAGAGCAGGCGCCGCTCCTCGTCGGTCTCCTCGGGCGTTCGGAGCGCGTAGTGGCTCGGCAGGATGCCGTCGAGTGCATGGATGAGAAAGACCGTGTCGAACTCCAGCCCTTTCGCCGAGTGGACCGTCGAGAGAACAAGCGGCGCCTCGTCGACGAACGTGCCTTCGGCGGGGCCTGCCGAGGCATCGATCGGGTCGAGGGCGAGCGTTTCGAGAAAGGCCGCCCGCGTTGGCGCGGCCGCGGCGAGCGCGGCAAAGGCGTCGAGGTCGTCGGCCCGCGCGGCGGCATCGTCGGGGTAGAGGCGCTCCATGAGCGGCCGGTAGTAGGCGAGCAGGCGCTCGGTCTGCGCCTCGACGGTCGCCCCGGCCGTGGCGTCGTCACGGAGGGAGGTGATGAGGCGGGCGAGTACGAGTGCGCCGGCCGTCGCGGGACCGCGGAGGGCCGGGAGCGTCTCGGCGTCGACGCGGCCCGTCTCGGTCGCAGTCGCAA
>DASVSE010000163.1:0-1688 GCA_036388235.1 Rubricoccaceae bacterium
GCCCCCGCGCTCGTTGTCGTGGACGACACCGGAGCCGTCATGTATGCACGCGGCACGGTCGACGTTGGGGCTGTCGAATCGGACGCCGAGCGCTTCGGGCCAGCCGAGGCAGCCGACCGGGCGGCGGACGCGCTCGGCCTCGGTACTGCCGGCATCACTGCGGTAGGTGAGCGTGCGGCAGGCAGCGGCCGTTCAGGTGCGACGCGCCTTGTCGGGCCTGGCCTCGGCGCTGCGTCGTCGGTGCGGCGCGTGTTCGTGCGGACGGCCTCGGGGACGCTGCGCCTCGCCTACGAGGTGTCGCTCTATCCCTCCGACCCCGCCGCATGGGCCGTTGTCCGCATCGACGTCGCAACCGGCGATGTGCTGTCGCTGCACCGGATGGCTGCCGCCGAGACCGGCGTAGGAGAGGCGCCCGGCACTACATCGGCGGTGCCAGTAGCCACGCCGCCGGAGACCGCCCCGGCGCTCGTCAGCACCGACGGGGCGTCGTATCTCGCCTTCCCCGGCCGCTCGCCGCTCGACGGCGACCGCGCGCTCCTGCGCGAGCCCGCGCTACCGCTCGCCTCGCCCTACGGCTGGCACGACACCGACGCCCGTCCGGGCCCCGAGTTCACGACGACGCGCGGCAACAACGTCCATGCCTTCCCCGACCGCATCGCGGATGGGGTGCCCGACGCCGCTGGCGTGCCCGACGGTGGGGCCACTCTTGTCTTCGCGCCGCCGCTCGATCTTTCGAGCGAGCCGTCGTCGTACACCGAGGCCTCTGTCGTGAACGCGTTCGTGTGGGCGAACCACGCGCACGACGTGCTCTACAGCTACGGCTTCGACGAAGCGGGGGGCAACTTCCAGGCGAACGCCTACGGCCGAGCAGGTGGCGACCCCCGGCCTGATCCTGTCTCGGTCCGCGTCCAGAGTGGCGGCGGCACAGATAACGCGGACATGGCAGTCCCGGCTGACGGGATGGCTCCGATTCTAACGATCTATGAGGAGACGCAGACGACGCCCCGCCGCGACTACGCACTCGACACCGAGGTCGTCCTCCACGAATACGCCCACGGCCTCACGTCACGCCTCACCGGAGGACCGGCAGATGCGGCCTGTCTCGGCATCGGGGCCGAGGGCCAGGGCCTCTCCGAAGGCTGGAGTGACTGGTACGCGCTCATGCTCACGATGCGCGCGGGCGACTCACGGCTCGACGCGCGCAGCTACAGCGCCTACGCGACCGGCCAGGGAGCCGGCGGTCCGGGCTCGCGCCTTTCGCCGTACTCGACCGACTTTGCCATCAACGGCACCACGTACGCCAGCACGGCCGGTATGACCGGCCGTCACGCCGTCGGTCTCGTCTGGGCGACGGTCCTGTGGGAGATCTCGTGGGACCTCATCGGCGCTCACGGCTTCGACCCCGACCTGACGAACGCCCGAGGGCCTGCAGGCAACCAGATCGCGATCAGCCTCGTCACGGAGGCGCTGCGCCTGCAGCCATGTGGCCCGGGCTTTGTCGACGCCCGCAACGCGATCCTTTACGCAGACCTGCTGCTCTACAACGGCGCGCACGTCAGGCTGCTCCAGACGGCCTTCGCGAGGCGTGGTCTCGGCCGGGGTGCGCGTCAGGGATCGACGGGTACCAATGCGGACAACGTCGCGTCGTTCGAGGTCGAAACAGGTCTGGTCGACATCATGCCGCCCGC
>DASVSE010000164.1:0-1961 GCA_036388235.1 Rubricoccaceae bacterium
GGCGTCCCGGGCAGCGTGCCGGCTCGTCTCCTCCGCAAGGCCGGCGTGCCGAACGTGGCGCCGGTCGTCGAGGCGACCGCACGCGTCGCGCGCGACTCCGCGCGCGTGGTCGGCGTTCTGGGCGTCGACCTGCTGGCCGAGTCGGCGTTCCGGCCCTTCGTCGCACCCGGTCCGGGCGCGGACGGTGGTTCGGGCGGCGTCGCTCCGGGCGTGTTCCTGACCGTCCCCGGCGCGGCCGTCCTCAGCCGCGGCACGGCCGACGACCTCGGCGTTGCCCTCGGCGACACGCTCGGGCTGCGCGTGGACGGCCGCGCGGTCACAGCGCGGCTCGTCGGCCTACTGAACCCGGCTGACCGCCGCAGCGCGTCCGCGCTCTCGAACCTCGTCCTCGTCGACGTCGCGACGGCGCAGGAGTGGACGGGGCGCACAGGGGAGAGCCGAGGCGCAGGTGAGCCGTCCGGCCCGGCGTCCACCCCTGACTCGGCTTCGGCCGGCACGCTCTCTCGCGTCGACCTGATCGTGCCGGACGGGGCGGCCGGCGTGGCGATGCTCGCCCGCGTCCGCGCCCTCCTGCCCCCGGGCGTCGAGGTCCGTCCGGCGA
The DNA here is from genome assembly GCA_036388235.1 of Rubricoccaceae bacterium. GTDB lineage: Bacteria > Bacteroidota > Rhodothermia > Rhodothermales > Rubricoccaceae > DASVSE01. The sequence goes on from DASVSE010000164.1 coordinate 602, forward strand.
CGGGTCAGGCCGAGACGCTGCGCACGATGACGGCCGCGTTCCGCCTCAACCTGAGGGCTCTGAGCCTGCTCGCGCTCGTGGTGGGCCTGTTCCTGATCTACAACACGGTCACGTTCGCGGTTGTGCAGCGGCGGCGCGTGCTCGGCACGTTCCGCGCCCTCGGCGTGACGCGCGGCGAGGTATTCCGCCTCGTCCTGGGCGAGGCACTCGCTGTCGGCGTCGTCGGGACAGCCCTGGGGCTCGCCCTCGGCGTCGCCTTGGGGAGCGCGCTCGTCGGCCTCGTCACGCAGACGATCACGGACCTGTACTTCGTCGTCCGCGTCCGCGAACTCGACCTCAACGCTGCCTCGCTCGCTCGCGGCGTCGCCCTCGGGTTGGGCGCGACGCTGCTCGGCGCGCTCCGGCCGGGCTGGGAGGCGGCGAGCGTCACGCCGGCCTCGGCGCTGCGGCGCTCGACCGAAGAGGACCGGCTCGCGCAGGGGGCGGGGCGCCTCGCACTCGTCGGCGCGGGCACGATCGCGCTCGGCGGCGGACTGCTGGCAGTTCGCGTGCCGGCTGGGTCGGGCGGAATCGCGCTCGCGTACGTGGGCCTGCTCGCGATCCTTGTTGGCTTTGCGGTCACCGTCCCGTGGCTGACGCGAGGCTATGCCGCTCTTGCCCGCCCTGTTGCCGGGGCGCTCTTCGGGCCGGTCGGGCGGATGGCGGCGCGCGGCATCTCGGCGAGCCTTTCGCGCACGGCCGTCGCCGTGGCCGCGCTGACGGTCGCCGTCGCCGCCACGGTCGGCGTCTCGACGATGGTCGCCTCGTTCCGGACGACCGTTGTGGACTGGCTCGGGAGCGTGCTTCAGGCCGACGTCTATATCTCGCCGCCCGCCGCCGTCTTCCGCCGCGGTGGCGGCATCCTCGACGCTGGCCTCTACACAGACCTCGCGTCCATGCCGGGGGTCGTCCGGGCCGACGGCATCCGGGTCCGCACGCTGGAGACCGAGCAGGGGGCAATCGACCTCGTCGTCGGGCGCGTGGACACGGTTCGGACAGGCATCTACCGCTTCAAAGAGGGCGATGCCCAGACGGCGGCACGCGACGCGCTTCGCGGGTCGGTCTCCGTGTCAGAGCCGTTCGGCTTCCGCTTCGACGTCCAGAACGGCGACACGCTGACGCTGCAGACCGACGCCGGCCCGCAGCGCTTCCCCGTCTCGGGCGTTTACTACGACTATGGCAACGACCTAGGCGTCGTCCTGATGGACGAGCGGACGTTCCTGCGCTACTACCGCGATCCGGGCCGCTCGGGCGTCGCGCTGACCGCGGCTCCCGGCACGACGCCCGAGGCGCTCGTGCAGGCTGCGACGGCCGTCGCCGA
>DASVSE010000165.1:0-2317 GCA_036388235.1 Rubricoccaceae bacterium
CGAGGCGAACAGCTCGATGGCAGCCGAGACGTGCCGGTCCTCCGGGTAGTGGTTCAGCACCTTGTCGGTATCGTACAGGATCGCAGCGCCCGCGAAGGCGATCATCGCGACCGAGAACCACGTCCCGAGCTCGAACCCGAACAGCACGGCCGACACTATGGCGACGAGCGCCACGATGCCACCCCACTTCAGAAGCGAGCCGAGGAACGAGAAGTCCTTGCCGGTGAACACCACGAGCGCCGTCAGCGCCGTGAAGCCCATCAGCGTCACCCACGCGGCAGACGAGATGGTGCCCGGCGCGACCTGGTTGGCGATCGCGAGCAGCGGCACGAAGATGATCGCCTGGATGGCGACGGTCGCAAACAGGGCCGCGTACTGCGCAGGCTTCGACTCGGCCTGCGCGGCCGTCTTGCTCGCGAACCAGCTCACGAGCATGAACCCGCCGAGGACGAGCAGCCAGTTGCTCAGCATCGCGTTCGCGATGGAGTACGCAATGCCGGACGTAAAGAGGAACACCTCGATGGCGGCGAACAGCAGAATCGCGCCGAGCAGGTGCGTGTAGGTGCGGACGAGGAATCCGGCGCGGGCATCGGTCCCGAGCGCGGAGACGGGAAGGCGGTCGATCATCGGGAGTCGAAGGGTGGGGTGAAAGAGATAAACGCAGTAACGGGCGTCAGGATGCGAGACGCTCAGCGCTGAACAGAGATTCCGCAGCGTCGGGGAGCCCGAGCAGGCGGCGGGCGGCAAGGTGCCCGAAGCGCATGCCGTAGCCCATCCCGTGGCCGGTGAAGCCCGCCGCGTAAACGGCGCCCGGAACGCCGGGCACGTCGCCCAGGACGGGCAGGCCGTCGGGCGAGAAGCCCATCGTGCCCGCCCACCGTCGCACGACCGGCGCTCCGGCCGCGTCCGGGAGGTGGGTGCGGAGATACGCGTCGAGGTCTGCTTGGAGCGCGTCGGTCGTCTCGTCGCCGTGGCCGACTTCCGTGTCCTCGTGGAGGTGCCGCGCTCCGCCGACGAGCACGTGGCCCTCAAGCGTCTGGCGGGCGTAGTAGAAGCCGTCGTGCGAGTACACCGGGACGGGCAGGAACGGGGCGACGGGCGCGCTGGCGAGCATCTGGGCGCGTAAGGGCCGGACGACGCCCGCCAGCTCGGGGACGAGCGCGGGGAGCGTTGCATTCGCCGCGATGTAGACGCGCCCGGCCTCGACCGCGCCCCCGCCCGCGAGGTCGAGGCGGATACCGCCCCCGGCCGGGACGAGGCGCTCGACGCGCGTGTGCTCACGGACCTCGGCGCCGCTCGCCCTCGCAAGGGTCTGCACGAGAAGGACCGGGTCGACGGTCCCGCCGTCGGGCACGTGGAGCGTCCCGGCGAACCCGCGCGTGCCGAACCCGTCCCCCGGTGTCCACGCGGCCTCGACGCCGTCCTCGGCGAGCAGGCCCTGCGAACGGAAGAGGCGGTCTGCTTCCGCTTCAGAGCCGGCCCCGAGCAGGCTGCCCGTCCGAACGGCCCCTGACCCGGGGAGCGAGAGCGCGAGTTCGAGGTTCTCGGCCGTGAACGCCCACACGCGGCGGGCGACGTCGCGGCCATACGCGTCGACGGCCGAGGCGTAGTCGGCGTGCGTGCCGAGCATCAGGAAGCCGGCGTTGCGGCCGCTCGCGCCCCCTGCGAGCCGTCCGGCATCGAGCAGCACGACGCGGAGGTGGGGGGCGAGCGTCTTCAGCGCATACGCCGCCGACGTTCCCGCGATGCCTCCGCCCACGACCGCCACGTCGCAGACGGTCGTCTCGAGCGGACGCTGCCACGGTGAGACGGTCATGCCCTAACGTCCACAACGACGCGGCCGACGGTGTCGCCGCGAACGATGCGCGCGGCCCACGCCGGGACGTCTGCAAGCGTGACGGTCGTCGTGACAAGGTGCGCGAAGGCGCCGGCCGCATCTGCTTGCGCGAGAAGCGCCCAGGCGGCCGTACGCTGCTCGACCGTCGCCGTATTAGAGTCGATCCCGGCGAGCGTCAGGCCTCGGAGGATGAACGGGAAAACGGTCGTGTGCAGGTCCGCCGAGGCCGCGTTGCCACACGCGGCGACGACGCCGTGGCGGTTCGTCGTGGCGAGAATGCGTGCGAGCGGCTCACCGCCGACGGTGTCGACAGCCGCATCCCACTGCCCCTTTGCGAGAGCGGGTCCCGGGGCCAGCACGTCGCGCCCGACGACCCTCGACGCGCCGAGCGCGGCCAGCCCGGCATGCGCCTCGGGCGTCCCGCTGACGGCCGTCACCTCGAAGCCCGCGTGCGCCAGCAGACCGACGGCAACGCTGCCG
>DASVSE010000166.1:0-2599 GCA_036388235.1 Rubricoccaceae bacterium
CTCCGGCGAGAGCCCGCGCTGGAAGCCCGACACCGTGATGGGGTGGATCTCGTAGCCCGCCTTCGGCACGGCCGTCCACTCCATCCGGTCCCGCGTGCCCGCAAACGCGATGGCCGCGCCGGGCCGAGCGGCCCGCACGGCGTCGGCAATCGCAATCGCCGGATAGACGTGCCCGCCCGTTCCGCCGCACGCGAAGAGCACGCGCGGGGTCCCGTCAGAGAGCAGGGAGGCGGAGGTCGTCACGAAAGGAGCTAGGCAACCGCGCGAGCGGCACTGAGAGGTTTAGTCGTCCGAGGCGTCCGCCGTGGCGACGTGCCGCGAGACGTTGAGCAGGATGCCGACCATCGCGCCGGTCGCGAGCAACGACGTCCCGCCGTACGAGACGAATGGCATGGGCAGGCCCGTCACGGGGAAGAGGCCGACCGCGACGCCGGCGTTGATAAAGCCGTACAGCGCGACGGCCGTCGTGAGGCCGGTCGCGAGAAAGAGCCCGAGCGGGTCCGGCGCGCCCTTGGCGATGCGGAGGTAGCCGCGCCCGAGGATCCACACGAACACGAGCAGCAGAATCGTCGCCCCGACGAGGCCGTACTCCTCGCCGACGATGGCGAAGATGAAGTCGTTGTATGGGGCGGGAAGGAAGTCGCGCTGGAGGCTCTTGCCCGGACCGACGCCCGTGACGCCGCCGAGCGCGAACGCGATCTGCGCCTGATCCGCCTGGTAGCCCTCGGCCGAAGCGTCGAAGACCGCCTCGCCGTCGTTGCCCGCAAACACATCGACGCCGAGAAACGCCTCGACGCGGCTGGCGCGAGCCGGACTCGACATCAGCAGGGCGCCCGCGAGGATGAGGCCGACGAGCGCGACGATGCCCAGGTGCGCCATCCGCACGCGGCCGACGAACAGCATCACGCCGATCGTCGCCGCGAGCACGGCGGCCGTCGACAGGTTTTCGAGCCCGATGAGCAGAACCGTCGGCGCGACCCACGTCATGAGCGGCACGAAGCCGCGGCTCCAGTCGCCGATGTACGCCTGCTTGCGCGCAAGCAGAACGGCGACGTGCAGGATGAGCGCGACGCGAGCAAAGTCGGACGGCTGGAAGCTGATGCCGCCGATTTCGAGCCACCGCTGCGCGCCACCGCTCGCGACGCCGATAATCTGAACGGCCACGAGCAAGCCGATGGAGACGGCGAGCGCGGGCCGCGACCACCGCGCGAGGCGGCGGTAGTCCACGAGCGAGAGCGCCCCGGCGATGCCGAGGCCGGCCCCGATGCGGACGAGGTGCCGCAGCAGCAGGCCCGTCGTGTCGCCGCCGGACTTCGTCTCGGCGAGAAACGACACAGCGCTGTACACGGCCACGACGCCCGCGGCCGAGAGGGCGAGGACGGCCCAGACGACGGCGCGGTCGGTCTGCGGGCGGGGGGCAGTGGCGGTGGCGGTAGCCATCAGGAGAGGGCGTGGACGAGGCGCTTGAAGGTGTCGCCGCGGTCCTCGTAGTTGTCGAACATGTCGAACGACGCGCAGGCGGGGCTCAGCAGGACCGTGTCGCCGGGCTCGGCCATGAGGCGCGCAAACTGGATCGCCTCCTCCATGGACGAGGCGACGGCGACGGCCGGCGCGTGCGGCCCGAGCTCGCGCTCGACCGTCTCGGCGCTCTCGCCGATGGCGACGATGCCCGCGACCTTGGCCTCCACGAGCGGCTTGAGCGGCGCGTAGTCGTTGCCCTTGTCCTTGCCGCCGGCGATGAGGACGACGCGCCCCCCACCGCGCGCCGGGTCGGCGAACGACTCGAGCGCGTACCAGACCGCGTTGACGTTCGTCGCCTTGGAGTCGTTGACGTAGGCGACGCCGCCGAGCGTGCGGACCTTTTCGAGCCGGTGCGGCACGCCCTCGAAGCTCGTCAGGCTCTCGCGGACGATGTCGCTGCGGATCTCCATCGCGCGGGCGACGACGGCCGCGGCGAGCGAGTCGTAGAGGTTGTGGCGCCCGGGGAGGGCAAGGTCGGCCGTGGGCATGAAGGACTCGATCACGTTGGGGGGGGACGTGGTGCCGTCGGCGGCAGAAGGGGGAAGCGCGAGCACGATCCGCTCGACGCCGTCGGCGTCGCGGCGGACGTAGGCGCCCTGGGGCAGCTCGGCTTCGAGCGAGAACGGGGCGAGGATCACGCCCGGCTGGGCAGCGCCGTGCGCCTCGGCAGCCTGCCGGACGCGCGCGTCGTCGTGGTTGTAGACGATCCAGTCGCCCGGGCCGGCGTTCTCGAAGACGCGCATCTTGGACGCCGCGTAGAGGTCGAGCGAGTGCTCGTAGCGGTCGAGGTGGTCCGGCGTGATGTTGAGCAGGACGGCGACGCGCGGGCGGAACGAGGCGACGTGGTCGAGCTGGAAGCTGGACACTTCGAGGATCGCCGTCGTGTCCGGGTCCATCGTGTCCGCGTAGTCCGCGAAGGCATAGCCGATGTTGCCCGCGACGACGTGGACCCGGCCGGCTTGGGCGAAGAGGTGCCCGACGAGGCTCGTCGTCGTCGTCTTGCCGTTGGAGCCCGTGATGGCGACGACCGGCCCAGCCGCGAACCACGACGCGACCTCGATCTCGGAGTAGACCGGAA
>DASVSE010000167.1:0-2442 GCA_036388235.1 Rubricoccaceae bacterium
GAAGCCGTCGTTTTTCGTTCGGTTCACGCCGAGACTGCCGCGGACAAACCACCACGGGTGTGTGAGGTCGGCCCGGATGCCGAGGCGCAGCGTCCGCTGCGCGTCTCCGATGCCTAGCGTGGGAGAGTCGTTCGACGGGTACGGGGTGACGAACGACCCCTCGCCCTGTTGCACAAAGCGCGCCTCGGGACCGACCGTGAGTCCGGGCAGGACCGATTCGAGCGACGCATCGGCAAAGAGGCGCACGTCGACAAGGTCTGATGCCGGAGCCCCGATACTGCGGAGGGCGTACGTGTACACCTGCTCGGCCAAGGCCGAGCGGTAGGCCCGGGCCGTCACGACCGTCAGGTCGACGCCCACATCAACGGCGTCGCCCAAGCCGGATACGACGGCCTGTCCCGTGAGGGCGATCGAGGGCGGCTCCAAGTCGTTGAACAGGTCGAAGTCGTCGAACGCGAGCTGGCCCGTGACGGTCGTGCGGCCACGCTGCACCCAGAGCAACCCGCCGACGATCCCGTTGTTTTCGCTGTTGCGCGGCGCGCCGTCGTTGAGAAACGACAGCACGGCCGTGGGCAGCAGCGCCGGCAGCGAGAGGCTCGCATTCGCGCCCGAGGTCAGCATTGTCTCCATGCCCGACACGACCATCCACGGGGCGGGGCGCCAGTCGATGCGGTGGCCCGAGAGGTAGCGCCGCAGCGACGGGTCGCGCGAGCGGTCGCCGGTGCGGCCTGTAAAGCGGCCGTCGAGCGTCGCGGCGTCGAGCTCGGCGACGAACGAGCGGACCGCGAGGCGCTCGCCGCCAAGGCGGACCGAGAGCGCGTCGTACGGCTGCGGGTTGGCACTCACAAAGACGCCCGTGCCAGACGGGACGCCCCACTGGCGGGCGTACACACCGAGCCGGGCCTCGCCCCACCGGCTCACGGCGCCAACGTGGGATTCTTCGTTGCGGAGAAAAACCGATACGTTGCCAACGTTGAGGCCGTCGGGGTCGTCTGGGTAGAACGTATCCAGGCGGACGCCGAGCTGCGCGACGAGCGGCCCCGCGCCGAGGCTCGCCTGCACGACGGCGTTGGGGAACACGTTGACGTCCCCGAGGGCGACCGTCGCGTCGGTTGCCTCGACCGGCCGCGCAGGGTCCAGGCGGTCGGTGTTCGTCGCCCGCACGCCGCCTCCCGTTTCGAATGTCGCCACCGAGCCGCGGCGCGACTCTGGAGTGGGGCGGAGGCGCCGCCGGAGCCGGTTCGCCCAGCGGGCCTCGGTCGGCGAGAGGTCGGCCGGGACGAGGCGGTCGAGGGCCTCGGCGACGGCGGACTCGTCGTAGGGGAGGACTGTCGGGTTGAGGCCGAGCAGGTGGCCGCGGCGCTGCAGGCGCTCGATCGTCGGGTACGCTGGATCTCCGAGTGGCAGCAGCCGGTGCGACTGTGCCGCCGCGGGCGCGGCGAGCGTGGCGAGGACCGCGAGAGCGGCGAGACCGCGCCGGAGCGCAGGAGCGGAGGGCGGCACGGGCAGGAGGCGAGAGTGGGGCGAAACTACGGGGCCGCCCCGTCGCGGACGCTGCTTGAGTGAGTCTGGTGTGCCTTGCGCCGGGTGAGCCACCCGGCTACCTTCGGCGCGGATCTGCCCCCCCCGACGAGGCCTCTCGCTACGCTCTCATCCGCCGACCTCTGGTGACGCGACGCGTCGAGCTTCTGGCCCTTCTCGTGGGCGACGCCCTGGGCTTGGGCGCCGCGGCGGCGCTGTTCGAGGCGGCGTGCGCCCGCTATGGCTGGATGGTGTCCGCAGCGACCGACCCGATCTCGACAGTCGCCTTGTTCGTGCTCGGCTGGCTGTTCCTGTTCGCGTTTTCGGGGCTCTACGGCGAACGCTACGCAGGCGGGCGCTTCGACGAGATCGTGACGCTCGCCAAAGTGACCGCCTTCGGTGTGCTGGCGCTCTTTTTCAGCTACTACCTCGGGCGGCTCGCGCCGGAGTCCGTTCGCCCCGCTCTGGTCGTCTACGCAGCGGGTATCATCGGCGGCGTCGGCGGGCTGCGGCTGATGATCCGAGGCGTCCAGAAGGCGCTCATCCTGCGCGGGCACGGCCTGCACCGGGCCGTCGTAGTCGGCTGGAGCGACCGCGTCGAGACGCTCTACCACGACCTCGCGAAGTACCCGGCCGCGGGCATCGAACTCGTCGGAGCAGTCAGGCTGCGGCACACGCAACCCGTCTTGGTGGGCACGCTCGCCCACAGCCGTCTGGCCGACGAGGCATCCGAAACGCTTGCTGAAGGCGACGCGCTCCCGATCGGCACGCTCGAACTGACGGCGTCGGGAGCGCCTGAGACGGCCATCGCGGAGCTGCCGGGCCTCATCGACCGCCTCGGGGTGCGGGACGTCCTGATCGCCCTCGGAACTGACGATCACCTGTACCTCGACGAGGTGCTGCGCGTCTGCGACGGCCGCC
>DASVSE010000168.1:0-2250 GCA_036388235.1 Rubricoccaceae bacterium
ACGCCCGCTCCCCGCCGGCACCGCCGCGGCCGACGCGCTCGCGCGGTACCGCGCCGTCCTGCGCTCCAACGACGTTAACGCGGCCATCCACGGAGTTTTCCGGCGCTCGGTCTTAGACCGCGTCGGGCCACACCGGCTGCACGGGTCGGATCGCCTGATCGTCGCCCACGCGGCGCTGCTCGGGCCGTTTGCGTACGTCCCCGAGGCCCTCTTCGGGTACCGCATCCACGCCGCCTCAACGGTCCATCTCACGCGTGCCGAGTGGCTGGCCCGTGAGGCGGGCCGCCTCGGTGCCGGCTCGGCGCTCGACGGCGCCCGGACGCTCGCCGTCTACCTCCGCGCGACGGGTCAAGCGGACCTGAAACCGACTGCGCGCGCTCGTGCCCTCGTTGCCAGCGCCGGCTATGCCGTTCGGCCGGACGTGCTCCGGCGCCTCTTTCTGCCCGGAGTCGACAACTACCTGGGGTGGACGCACTGGCCCGGACAGGCTGCCCGACGCCCCGCGCGCGTCCCTCAGCGCTCTTGTGAGGTGGGCCCGTGGACCTGGATGGTAGATGGAGATCGTGTTAATACACGAAGTGGGGTCAGTATGGAAGGCACGGCCAGTGCATCGGACCGTACGACATTTCGAGCACCCGCTCGTCCCTAAGTCACCACTCCCTGATTTCCTCCCATGGCAAAAAAGCAACGCACGAATACCCCGTTCAAGTTCGAAGTGGTGAAGGATGCTGACGCTGTCGCGCGCCGCAGCCGGCGCGGCCAACGTCGCAGCAAGTATTCCACCATCGGAGACCAGCTCGCCAGCCTCCCGGCGGGCAATGTTCTGACGTTCGAGGCGTCCAAGAACGAGGTACAGGGCATCCGGAACTACATGCGGCGCAACTTCGAGGACACTTACAAGGTGTTCAGCCGTCGCAGCGAAGGAGACAACTTCGAGGTCCACATCGCCGCCGCGTAACGCCGCGGCGTCCTGTTTGCGCAGGATGAGGTCGTTTCGACCCGTCACACGAGGCCGCCTGGCACTGCTGGGTGGACTCGCGTGCATTTCAGGGGCGGAGCGGGAGCCCTAGAGGTCGATCTGCCCCGCCCACCGGTACGTGCCTCGCGCGGGTACGACCTTTGCCGGACGACGCCGGTACCCTCACTCTTCCGATGCGCATCCTCCTCGCTGGCCACGACGGCTACATCGGCACCGTCCTGACGCCGCTCCTGCAGGCCGCCGGCCACACGGTCGTCGGGCTGGACTCGGGTCTGTTCTCGGCCTGCACGTTTGGCGCCGCGCCCTCGGCGATCCCCACGCGCGCGATCGACATCCGGGATGCAGCCGTGGCGGACTTCGACGGCATCGACGCCGTCGTGCACCTCGCCAACCTCTCGAACGATCCGCTCGGCAACCTCTCGCCGGGCCTGACGCACGCCGTCAATGCCGAGGCATCGGTGCGGCTGGGCGCGCTCGCCCGCGATGCGGGCGTCGGGCGCTTCGTGTTTGCCTCGTCGTGCAGCCTCTACGGCGCCGCCGGGCAGGACGCTGTAACGGAGACGGCTGAATTTCACCCGGTCACGCCGTACGGTCAGGCCAAGGTCGACGCCGAGATCGGCCTCCGCGCGCTCGCCTCGGACACGTTCTCGCCGGTCTTTATGCGCAACGCGACGGTCTACGGCGTGAGCCCGCGCCTGCGGTTCGACCTCGTCGTGAACAACTTGACCGCGTGGGCGGTCGCGACGGGCGCAATCAGGATGCTCTCCGACGGGACGCCGTGGCGACCGCTCATTCACGTCGAGGACGTCTCCTCGGCAGTCGTCGCCGCACTCGACGCCCCGCGCGATGCGATTCACAACGAGGCCTTCAACGTCGGCCGCGCGGGCGAGAACTACCAGGTCCGCGACGTCGCCCGGATCGTCGGCGACGAGGTCGACGGCTGCTCGGTCACGTTCGCCGACGGGGCGAGCCCGGACGCCCGGAGCTACCGCGTCGCGTTCGACAAGGTCGCCAGGCACCTCCCCGCGTGGCGGCCCCGGTGGACCGTCCGCGACGGCGTCCGGGAGGTCCGCGACGCGCTCTCGGGCCTCGGCCTCACGCCCGACGTGTTCGAGGGCCCGCGCTACTCGCGCATCGCGCGCCTCCAGCAGATGCTCGACTCCGGCGAACTCACGCCCGACCTCCGCCCGGCCGCGGTACTCACCGCGTAACGACGGATTGAGTCGGCGTGCACCCGGACGATACCGGATCGACCCTTTGCCCGCCGACTC
>DASVSE010000169.1:0-4332 GCA_036388235.1 Rubricoccaceae bacterium
TTGTGGCACGTCGGTGGCTTGGGCGTCGTCGTGCGTTGTGCGCTCGCCGGGGCAGCGATGGCGATTCCGGAGCCGGGAACGAGCACGGCCGAGGCGCTCCGCCGCTTTGCCCCGACGCACGCCTCGCTCGTCTCGACCCAGCTGTTCCGGTTACTCCGCGACGACCCGGCGGCGGGCATACGGCTGCGCGCGATCCTCCTCGGCGGCAGTGCCATCGCGCCGGCCCTGCTCGACGCCGCGCACGCGGCCGGTTTGCCCGTATGCGCCGGCTACGGCATGACTGAGACGGCATCGACGGTCACGATGACGGCGCCGGGCGAGCCGCGCAACGCGCTCGGCACGGCCGGCCACGTTCTGCCCGGACGCGAGGTGCGGATCAGCGGATCGGGCGAGATCGAGGTCCGGGGCGCGACCCTGTTCGCGGGCTACCTCGGCGCCGACGGCCCCAGCCGACCGCTCACACCCGACGGCTGGTTCGCAACCGGCGATGCTGGCCACGTCGATGCCTCCGGCCGCCTCGTCGTGACGGGGCGCCTCGGGACACGGTTCGTCTCGGGCGGCGAGAACGTGCAGCCCGAGGCCATCGAAGCGACGCTCGCGGCCGTTCCCGGGATCGCTGAGGCCGTCGTCGTGCCCGTCGCCGATCCCGAGTGGGGCGCCCGGCCGGTTGCGTTTGTCCGCCCGAGCGGCGCCGTGCTCCCGGATGCCGTCTTGCTCCGCGCGGCCCTTCGCGAGACGCTGCCCGGGTACGCCGTGCCGGTCGCCTTTCACGCGTGGGCCGGCGCCGCCGGCCTCAAGCCCGACCGCCGCGCGCTCGCCGCCGAGGCGGCGCGTCTCGCGGGCAACGCCGGGGCCTAAAAAAGACGGGCCGAAGGCGTGTGCCCTCGACCCGTCCTGGTCGCATTGGCCGGGCGAGCCCGAACCGTCGGTCTTAGCCGAGCACGTCGGCGCGGAAGTCCTCAACCTCGGCCTCGTCGCGGAGCGACTTGATCCACGCCTGCGCGACCTGCTGGCGGCGGCGCTGGAGCAGCTCCTCGCGGATCTGCGTGCGCGTCTCGGCCGTCAGCTCGGCCGGGAGGCCGCCACGAAGGGCCGTCGTCTGGACGACGAAGGCGGCGCCTTCGCCCTCGACGACGCCCGAGCGCTGACCCGGCTGGAGGCCAAAGGCCGCCCCAACGAGGCGCGGCTCGTTGCCGAAGCCTTCGACGGCCGGCGAGTTCATCGACAGGCCCCCGAGGGCGACCGGCGTCTGCCTGACGGCCTGCCCGATGGCGGCGAGCGTGGCCGTCGGCGTGACGGCGGCGGCGAGGCGCTCGGTCGTGACCGCCCGCTTCTTCTCGAGCGACACGTCGGTCTCGATCTGGTCGCGGACCTCCTCGAACGGCGTCACGCCGGCCGGCTTGATCTCGACGACGTGCACGACGGCAAAGCGGTCGCCCGCGTCAAACGGGTCCGACACGTCGCCGACCTCGGCCGTGCGCAGGAAGCGGACCAGCTCGCGGCCGACGTCCAAACTCGGGACGTAGGGCTGGTCCTCCTGGACCTCAAGCGGCGTGATCGTAAGGTTCTTCTCGCGCGCCGCCTCGGCGAAGGGCCGCTCCTCCTCCTGGATGTCGAGCACGACAAAGTCCTCGGCGCGCTCGCGGACGGCGTCCGTGTTGGCCTGGACGGGGCGCGAGATCTGAACCAGCTCGGCCTCCTGGTTGCTCGTCCCCTCGACGAGGATGAGGTGCAGACCGAACTGTGTGCTCACCGGCCCGACGACGCGGCCGACGGGCGCGCCGAAGACGGCCGTGTCGAACTCGCCGACCATGCGGCCGCGCGCGAACCATCCGAGGTCGCCGCCGCGAGCCTTGTTGGACTCGTCGACGGAGTACTGGCGCGCGGCCTGCGCGAACGAGATCTGGCCGGCGTCGAGGCGTGCCTTGAGCTCGCGGGCCTGCTCGCCCTGCGTTGCCGGCAGCAGGATGTGGCGCGCGTGGACGAGCGGGCTCGCAGCCGGCCGGACGCCCGTGATGCGGGCGACGACCGCTTGGTCCCCGGCCACGACCGGCCCGACGACGCGGCCGACGCGGAGGTCCGAGTACACGGCCGAGGCCAGCTCGGGCGCGAGGTCGCCCGCCGAGACGTAGGCCGGCGAGGCGTCCGTCCCGAACGAGTTCTGGCGGGCGTAGGCCGCGGCGTCGCGGGCGGCGGCGAACGGCCGCGCGAAGTTGCGAACCTCGCCGATGGCGCGTACGGAGTCGGCGCGCGTCGGGGCCTTGTCGAACGAGACGACCTCGACAGCCCACGTTTTGGCGCGCTCGTAGTCGTCGCGGTGGGCGTCGTAGTAGGCCCGGAGGTCGCTGTCGGACACCTCGACCTCGGTGTCCGGCACGTCGGCGTAGCGAAGCGCGACCACGCGGGCGTCGGCCGTCCGGCTGCGGCGGATGAACTCGGCGTCGACGTCGGCGTCGGTCACGCGAACGGCGGCCGAGACGAGGGCCTGCAGCTTCGTCGTGCGGCGGTTGCGGCGGACCTGCTCCTCGATCGCGCCGAGCTGGCGGAGGATCTCGGGGTCGTCGCTGCGGGCGGCCTCGGTGAGCTGGGCGCGGTTGATGCCGCCCTGGCCGTCCGAGAAGACCTGGGCGATGAGCGGGTCGGGCGTGGGGCCGTTGATGAGGTCGTAGACCTCCTCGTCGGTCACGGCGATGCCCAACTCGTCCATCTCGCGCTCGATGAGCGCGTTCGTGACAAGCTCGTCGTAGGTCTGCGTCTCGATCTGCTGGCGGATCGCGTTGGACACGTCGACGCCCTGCGCCTGGTAGCCCTGCACCTGCTGCTCGACGCGGTTGTTGAACAGCTCGGCCTCGACCGGGATGCCGTCGACGGTGGCGATGTTGGTCCCGCCGCCACCGCCGCCGGCGACGGCGTCGAAGTAGCCCGAGTCCTGGAGCACCCACAGGATGCCGAACGCCCCGATGAGGACGTACAGCACCAGGCTCGTCCGCTCCCGCATCTTGTTCATTACGCCCATTGCACGTCCGCCGAGGCGGGGGAAAGTCTGAGACGTGAAAAGGGCCGGTACCCGGAGGTCCGGCCCGCAGAGTCGGCGAAACTAGCCACGGCGCGGCGCGGCACCGGGGGAAAAATCCGCGCAGAGCCTGCGGCGGCAACCCCCGCGGACCGTTGAGCGTCACGAGCCTTCGCCTTCTCCGTGCTGATGAGTTGGGAAGCCCGGTTCTGGAGCGTCGACGCCGACGAGTCTACCCGCGCCCAGCGCGCCTGGACGACCGTCTACGTGCTGACAATGCCTCTGGAGGCACTCGCGCTCTTCGGAGCCGCTCTGCTGGTGATCGACGCGTTCTTCGGCTTCGACATCACCCGCGTCACGGCGGGGGGATACATCATCCTGGGCTACACGGGGCCAACCGTGCTCCTGATTCTGGCCGGCGTGCTGTCGCTGAGCTTCACGTCGACCGGGCTGCTGCGGCGCCTCGTCTGGGTAAAGGCTGTCGTGCTGGTCATCGTGTGGGCCATCCTTATTCTGGGCACTCCGGACCCGTACGTGCCGGGCAGCTGCGCGGATGTCCAGACCGGCTGCATCCTAAAGGACGCCGCTGGGGGACGATGAGGCGGATATCGACGGGATTAGCAGGCGCAGTGTTACCGGTACGTCCGGTCGAGGATGGACGCGGCCGGCTCCGGCGCCGTGCGCGCGAGCCAGAGGACCGAGGCGAGGCAGGCCACGCCGAGCGCGGCGAGAAGCGGAGGCGTCATCAGGGGAGCGGAAAGGGGTCCCGCGGAAATCGACCGGTCCTCGTCGCATCCCGCCTGTGCGCGTTTATCGCCCCGTTTCGTCGCGGTCGTCGGTGTAGAACGGGTTCGATTCGGGGGTGTCGAGCCCGAGGTACATCCGGCTCATGCGGACGTAGTGGGCCGCATTCGCCCGGTTGGACGCCACCTCGGCATCTGTGAGGGCGCGCACAACGCGGGCTGGGCTGCCGAGCACGAGCGACCGCGGCGGGACGACGGTGTCGCGGGTGACGAGCGCGCCCGCCCCGACGATGGAGCCCGCGCCAATCACAGTCCCATCGAGGACGACCGCCCCCATCCCGACGAGCACGTCGTCCTCGACCGTGCAGCCGTGGACGACTGCGTTGTGCCCGACCGTCACGCCAGCGCCGATCCGGCACGGGTGCGTCCCGCGCGAGACGTGGACGGTCGCGCAGTCCTGCACGTTCGAATGGGCCCCGACCGAGATCCAGTGCACGTCGCCGCGCATCGAGGCGCCGTACCACACGCTCGCGCCCTGCCCGAGCGTCACGTCGCCGACGACGGCGGCCGTCGGCG
>DASVSE010000170.1:0-2836 GCA_036388235.1 Rubricoccaceae bacterium
CCGCCCGCGTCGTCCGGAGCAGCGTCTGGGTCCAGAGGTCCGTGTCGATCAGGAGCGAGTCCAGCACGACGAGCGTGGCGGTGAGCTCGGCCTTGCGGGTGTTGAGGCTGTCGATGCGCGCCTGGAGTTCGGGAGCCGACATCCGCGTCTCTGGCGGGTACTCCGCGAGGCGCTGCTGTGCGGCGGCGATCTCCTCCTTCTGCTGTGTGTACGTGTACATGAAGTACAGCACACTCATGAACAGCAGGACGGCGACGACGAGCGTGTGCCACGCGAAGGCGAGCGTGACCTTGCGCGTCGCGCGCTTGAGCGACTCGGGGAGCAGGTTGGCGTCCTCGAACGGGCTGCCGGCGCGGCCGGGGCGGAGGTGTCCGGCGAGGGCCGCGCCCGCTGCCTCGACGAGGCTCGGCGCGAGCGGGCCGTACGGCCCGACGAGGCCGAGGCGCGCCATGCCCTCGCGCAGCGTCTCGACGCGCGCCTCGGGGTAGAACGCCGCGAAGCCCTGCACGAGCTCGCGCTCGCGCTCCTCGGCCATCACGATGACGTTGTGAACCGTCCCGATGCCCTGCACGTCCTGCTGGAGGAGCACGCGCGAGCAGATGGTGTCCGGCCCGTCGAAGGCCGTCACCGACTGCATCATCTCGTAGTGGTGCAACTGCCCGCCGGAGAGCAGCAGCACGATCGTGTCCTCGGCGCCGACGCGGACGAGGGCCGTGTTCTCGCTCGGCTCGGCCGGCATCGCCAGGCGGGCGAGGCCGACGAGGAGTGGCACCTCGGCCTCGAGCGTCCGGAGGACCGTCTTGCGGTGCTCGCTCTGCTCGCGGAGCATGAACAGGCTCGGCGCGACGGGCTCCGACGCCGACGGCATGACGGCGAAGTAGCGCTGGTGGCCGTCGCGGGGCGTCATCGGGACGAACGCCGTGCGCGAGCGGTCCGCCCCGGGGAACTCTTTGACGAGCTCGGTGATGAGGCGCTCGCGCTTGACCGGCGCCACGGCTCCGGCCTTGGGCTCCTTGAGCTCCTTGGCGGGCTTGGCCTCCTTGCCGGCCTTGGGCGCCTTGCCCGGCTTGTTCTTCCGGGTCTCGGGCGCGATGGCGATCTCGGCGTACTCCACGTCGGGCGAGCCGACGGTGAAGGCCAGGGCTGGACGGGCGAACCCGGCCTGCTGGCACTCCTCGAGAATGTCGCGGATCTCGTAGATCACCGGCTGCGCGCGGACGGCCGCCTGCGCGCCCCCCGACGGGTCCAGCATGGCGTCGAAGCTCATCTCGGGCTCGCTGCCGAGCCCGGCGAACTCGGCCGAGAAGTCCACCTGGCCGACGCCGCCGAACTGGACGTCGCCGGTCGCGGCGCTGTCGAGGTCGTCCGGCGTGAAGCCGCCCGCGTCGACGGTGCCCGCCGAGCCGTCGGTCCGGTTGCGGACAAACTGGCGGAGCGGCTCGTAGCCGTCCCCGGCGGGGCGGACGAGGACGCCGAACACCTGGCGGGGCGTCACGTGGAGCCCGAGCAGCAGGGTGTCTTTGGAGCGGCTCGCGGCCTTCGCCTTGCGGCCCGCGCGGCCGCGAGCCGGGGCGGGCTCGTCGGCAGGCGCGGCGACCGGCTCGGGGGCTACCGCGGCGGCGAACGCGGCGTCTTCGAACGCCGCATCCTCGAACGCGGCATCGGTGAACGATGCGTCGGTAAAGGCGGCATCGGTGAAGGCCGCGTCCTCGAACGCGGCGTCCGTGAAGGCCGCATCGGTGAACGCCGCGCCCGTGTACGGGGCGTCGTCGTCGAAGGCGGCGAACGCGTCGGGGGCGAGGGGGTCGTCGGACATCGGAGTCGGGGCTGGGCGAGCCGCGGGGGCGGCGGGGGCAGGGTGCGCGCGGACGCGCCGGCCGTCAGGAGTCGGGCAGCCGCGGGGCTGCAGTGTCGGGTGGCCGCGGGCGGCCGGGGCGTCTAGGCAGCCTGCAGGAGCTGCTGGAAACGCTTCTTGTTGTTGGCGTACTGGAAGCCCGTTTCGGGCGTGATCTTGCGCTCGCGGACGAGCCGCGCGAGGTCCTGCTCCAGCGTGGTCATGCCCTGCTTGGCACCCTCCCACATCATCTGGTAGATCTCGCCGGTGTTGTTGTTGAGGATGGCGGCCTTGACGGACGCCGTCACCCAGAGCACCTCTTTGCAGAGCACGCGCCCGCCGCCGATCTTCGGCGGCAGCTTCTGCGAGACGACGCAGTTGAGGACGTCCGCGAGGCGGGCGCGCACGCGGTTCTGCTCGAACGGCGGGTACTCGGCGACCATGCGGTCCAGGCTCTCGACGGCCGAGGCCGTGTGGAGCGTCGAGAAGACCTTGTGGCCCGTGTCGGCCGCCTCGATGGCGGCGTCGATCGTCTCGGGGTCGCGCATCTCCCCGATCATGATGATGTCGGGGTCCTGGCGGAGCGCCTGCTGGACGCCGGCCTTGAACGAGGGCACGTCCGGCCCGACCTCGCGGTGCCGGATGATGCAGCGGTCCGGCGCGTGGACGTACTCGAGCGGCTTCGCAATGATGACGATGTGGCCGTCGAAGTCGTGGTTGTTCGCGTCGATGATGGCGTCGAGCGTCGTGCTCTTGCCCGAGCCGGTCACGCCGGTCACCAAGGCCAGGCCGGCCTTGACGTTCGAGAACAGCAGCCCGCGCTCGATGGCCGGATGGAAGCCGAGGCTGGAGATCGGCCGGACGCTGTCGTTGATCGCGCGGAGACAGACGCCGAGGTGCAGGTTGTCGTAGTAGCCCGTGCACCGGAAGCGGAGGTGCTCGCCGGACTCCCCGATGATCTGGTACGAGAAGTCGGCCGACCGCGCCTCCCAGAGGTCGTTC
>DASVSE010000171.1:0-5213 GCA_036388235.1 Rubricoccaceae bacterium
TCACCCCTCCGTTTCTCCAGACTCTCCAGACAATGGCAATCTCCGCCAAAGACGTGATGCGCCTCCGCGAGGCGACGGGCGTCGGCATGATGGACTGCAAGAAGGCACTCACCGAGGCCGAAGGCGACTTCGACCAGGCCATCGACCTGCTCCGCAAGAAGGGCCAGAAGGTCGCGGCGGCCCGCTCGGACCGTGACGCGACCGAAGGCGCCATCGTCTCCAAGGTGTCGGCCGACGGCAAGACGGGCATCCTCGTCGAGGTCAACTCCGAGACCGACTTCGTGGCCCGCAACGAGCAGTTCGTCGCCTTCGCCGAGTCGCTCGCCGCGCTCGCGCTCGAGACGCAGCCGGCCGACCTCGACGCGTTCCGCGCCGCCACGCTCGACGGCCAGTCCGTCGCCGACGCGCTCGTCCAGAAGACGGGCCAGGTCGGCGAGAAGATCGACGTCCGCCGCGTCGCCGTGCTCACGGCGACCGAGGGCGGGACGATCGTGGACTACATCCACCCGGGCGCGAAGCTCGGCGTGCTCGTCGAGATGACGGGCTCGGACGTGGCCGACGCCGGCCGCGACGTCGCCATGCAGGCAGCCGCGATGAACCCCATCGCCGCCGTCCGCACGGACGTGCCGCAGGAGATCCAGGACAAGGAGCTGTCCATCGGGCGCGACCAGGCCGCGGCCGAGGGCAAGCCGGAGGCGATGCTGGACAAGATCGCCGAGGGCAAGCTCAACCGCTACTTCAAGGACAACGTCCTCGTGGAGCAGCCGTTCGTCAAGGACTCGTCCATGACCGTCGAGAAGATGCTCGCGGCGAAGGGCGCGACGCTCCGCCGCTTCGTCCGCTTCGCGCTCGGCGGCTAATCAGCCCTGACCGGACACACGCTCTGCGGGGGCGGCTCGGGATCTCCGGGCCGCCCCCCGCGTGCGTTTAGCAGGGCAGGGCCGGCTCCACATCGCCCTCTTCGACGGCCTCGGGAAAGTGTGAGTAGACGAGGGCGGCCATGAGCGCCATCGTCGCCGCCGAGGCGAGGGCGTTGGCCGTGAACCCGAAGCGGCCGTACAGAAGGCCGCCAAGCGTCGCCCCGAGGGCGGTCCCAATCTGTCCGACGGCGATCGTGAGCGAGAGAAAGGCGCCGCGCTCGAAGGCCGGCACCAAGGCTGTCAGCAAGGCCTGGAACGGCGCCATGCGCATCGCGAAGAGCGACATCAGCACGACGTACAGCACGACGGCCATCCAGCGCTCAGCGAGGACGAACGGGACGAGCGCCGCCAACACCGTCAGCCCGACGCTCGACGCGAGCACGAGCGGCTTGCGCCCCAGCCGGTCCGAGAGCGCCCCCGCCCGCGGCCCGACGAGCACGCTCGCCAGCCCGCCGGCAAAAAAGAGGAGCGCGATAAAGTCGACTGGCAGCCCGCCGACGGTGAGCGGCTGCCCCCCGAGCGAGACGGCGAGGCTGAAGCGGTCCGTCAGCCACGCGGGCAGGTACACGATGAGCAGGCCGAGGCCGGCGTACATCACGAAGTACAGCAGAGCGGCCATGGCCGGCCCGGGCCGCCGGAGCAGGTCGCCGTACAGCCGCAGCGCCCCGCCGACGGTCGGCCGCTCGGTCCGCTCCACGTCCGGCTGCGGAACGACGAGAAGCACGAGCGCGAACGCGACGGCCATCACGGCGGCGAACGAGACGAACGGCGCGCGGAAGCCGAGCCCGACGGCCAGAATGCGCCCGACGGGAATGCCGAGGACGAGTCCGAACGGCACGCCGGACATCACCCAGCCGGTCGCCCAGCCGCGGCGCGCATACGGGAACGCGTCGCCGACGTAGCTCACGGCAGCGCCCGAGAGCATCCCGCCGCCCGCGCCGGCGAGCACGCGGGCCGCGAGCAGGCGCGGGTACGTGTCGGCGAGGCCGTGGCCGAGGAGCAGGAGCGCGAGCACGCCCGAGCCGATGACCATGACGCGCTTGCGCCCGATGCGGTCCGAGACCGGCCCCATTACGAGGGCCGCGAGCGCCAGCACGACCGAGTAGACCGACACGAGCGGGCCCAACTCCCCGACGGGCACGCCCAACTCGACCGCGATGAGCGGCAGGATCGGCGTCACGAGGATCGTCTGGCTCGCGGCCGTGAAGACCATCAGCCAGAGGGCGAACAGCGTGCCGGCCGTGCGGAGCGGGGACGTGGGCAGTGAGGCGCGAGTGCGTGTTGCAACAAGGAACGACACGGCGGGCGGCCCGATTGCGGATTCGGGGCGCATCCCGGACACGCTGCGGTAACGGCACGAACACGCTCCGGTAACGGCTCGGACACGATGTCGCAACACGCCCCCGGTAGCCTGTCCGCCAGACGGGCACCCGGACTCCCACGGTCCGGTGGCAAGGCTCCCAGGGGCGCGACGGCGCGCCCGAACCCCACCTCCCATGCCGCTTGTTTCCCTCCGACGCGCCGGGCGCGCGTCCTTCTGGCTGAGCGCGCTCGCGCTCGCCGCCATCGGCTCGGCGACGCCGGCGCAGGCCCAGCGCGGCGCCCTCGTCGGGACGCTCCTCGACGCCGAAACAGGCGAGACGCTCATCGGCGCGACCGTCGCCGCGGCGGGCACGGGCACGACGACCGACCTCGACGGCGCGTACCGCCTCGCGCTCGACCCGGGGATGTACACGGTCACGTTCTCTTACGTCGGCTACGACGCGCAGACGGTTGAGGGCGTCGTCGTCGCGCTGGGCCAGACGGTTCGGCTGGACCGCCAGCTCGCGCTCGCCTCGGCCGGTCTCGGCGAGGTCGTCGTGCAGGCCGACGCCGTCGAGCAGCGCAACACCGACGAGGCCGTGCTGGCCATCCAGGCCCGCGCACCCGCCATCCTCGACGGCCTTTCGGCGCAGCAGATCCGGCGCTCGCCGGACGCGACTTCGGGCGAGGCCCTCCGCCGCGTGACCGGCGTGACCGTCACGGGCGGCCGGTTCGTGACCATCCGCGGTGTCCCGGAGCGCTACAGCACGACGCTGCTCAACGGCGCGCCCGTGCCGAGTACGGAGCCCGACCGCCGGGCCTTCGCCTTCGACCTTATCCCGTCCGGGCTGCTCGCCAACGTCTTCGTCTCCAAGAGCGCCACGCCGGACCAGCCCGGCGATGTCGCCGGCGGTGTGCTGATGCTGACGACGGTCGACTTCCCCGAGGCGTTCACGGTCTCGGCGAGCGTCTCGACGGGCGTCACGAATGCGACCGGCGAGACCATCTTCCGGGGCTCGCCAACAGCGCTCCCGGCCGGTCTGCCGGCCAACATTGGCGTCCCGGCCGTGACGGACGAGGAGCGCGCCGCCTTCGGCCGTCAGCTCGGGTCCGGCTTCGTGCTCGGCCGCGAGACCGGCGGCGTCCGCCCCAACGCGACGTTCTCGGTCGGCGGGTCGCAGCAGACGGCCTTGGGCCGCGTCGGTGCCGTCGGGGCGCTCACGTACCGCAGCGGTTATGCGCTCAACGATGCTGCCCGGCGCGAGTTCGAGGCGACCGGCGAGCCGCGCTTCGACGTCGCCGGTATCCAGGCGGGCTATGCCGAGACGGCGGGCGGCCTGCTCAACCTCGCGTGGCGGCCCGCGTCGACGCAGTCGTTCAGCTTCAAAAACTTCTACAACCGGACGCGCGAGGACGACGTCACGCAGTTCACGGGCGTCAACGCGGGCGACGGCAACAACGTCCGCGAGACGGCCGTGCGGCGCTCCAACCGCTCTCTCTACGCGGGCCAGCTTTCGGGCGAGCACTACGCCCCGGCGTTCCACCGCGCCGAGGCCACGTGGACGCTCTTCGGCGCCCGCACGACGCGCGACGAGCCCGACAACCGGCGCATCACGTACGTCCAGCCGTCCGACGACCCGACGCAGCCGTTCCGCCTGCTCGTCGGTCCGACGGTCGCCATCAGCTCGGGCGGCCGGTTCTACTCGGCGCTCGACGAGAACAGCCTCGGCGGCCGCCTCGACCTCGGCGCCCAGTTCGGCGACGCCCGCATCAAGGCCGGGACGTGGGTGGAGCGCCGCGACCGCGACTTCACGTCGCGCCTCGTCGGCGTGACGATCCCGAACCAGGGCTTCGACTTCGCGCTCCTGGACCTGCCGATGGACAGCATCTTCGCGCCGCAAAACTTCGGCGTCCAGGATGCCCCGGGCTGCGCGGACAACCCGCGCCGGCCCGGCTGCCAGGGCTTCCTGATGAGCGAGCTGCAGAACGGCGGCAACGACTACACGGCTGCTCAGGACGTCACGGCGGGCTACCTCATGGTGGACACGCCCGTGACGCCGCTCACGCGGCGCCTGCGCTTTGTCGGCGGCGTCCGGCTGGAGCGCGCCGTGCAGCGCCTCGAATCGACGACGTTCAACCGCGAGCCGCTCAGCCTCCGCACGCCGACGACGAACTGGCTGCCTTCGGCCAACCTCGCCTACGACCTCGGCCACCGAACAAACCTGCGCCTCGCGTACAGCCGCAACGTCAACCGGCCCGAGCTGCGCGAGCTGGCGCCGTTCGCGTTCTACGACTTCGAGCTCCAGACGACGATCTACGGCAACGACAGCCTCCGCCAGGCGACGATCCACAATGTCGACCTCCGGATCGAGACGTTCCCCGGCGCGGGCGAACTGCTCTCGGCGAGCGTCTTCTACAAGCGCTTCAACAGCCCGATCGAGCGGGCCATCGTGCCCGGCGTCTCGCTCAACGCCGAGCGCACGTTCGTCAACGCGGACTACGCCAACACATACGGCTTTGAGGTCGAGGCCCGCCACGGACTCGGGTTTGTCGCGCCGTGGCTGAGCGCGTCGAGCGCGCTCGTGAACTACACCTGGATCCAGTCCGACGTCTTCCAGCCCGGCACGCAGACGGCTGCAGCGCGGACGGGCCGTCCGCTCCAGGGGCAGGCGCCGTACGCGGTCAACCTCGGCCTGACGCTCGTCTCGCCGCGCTTCGGGACGGCTTTTACGGCCCTCTACAACCGCCTCGGCAGCCGCATCGTCGAGGTGTCGTCCCTCCTCGAAGCCGACGTCGTCGAGGCGCCGCGTGACCTCGTCGACCTGTCGCTGAGCCAGCCCGTGATGGGCCGCTACACGCTGCGCCTCAACGTCCGCGACCTGCTCGGGCAGAACCAGAGCTTCCTCCAGGGCGCCAGCCAGGTCCGGTCGGACCTGCGCGGCCGCTCCGTCAGCTTCGGCATTTCGGCCGACCTCTAACCCTCCTGCCCCG